>JALFTM010000075.1 GCA_022788345.1 Bacteroidales bacterium | reverse complement strand
CAAACTTGGTGCATTCGAGGCATCGTTCTATACACAATTTTATTATCAACCTATGCGCTGCATTAGCAGCTTATTCGTTCTTTGAAAACAAGCCAAACGCACTGCCGGTATACATTGAGAAAGCACAACAATTGGCTCTTTACTAAGAAATGCTTATCCCGAACTCACGTATAACAATAGAGCAAAAACTATGCGTTGCAATACTTTATATCCATACGATTGGATGAGTCGTCGTGAAGTGGCATTGATTATTTTTCCCGGTCCTCGCGCCGACACAGCGGTGCCACGCTTGCGCCGATGGATCAACAGCGATCCCGTGTTGCTGAACACCCTTCGAGAGTATGGCTATCGGCCTGGTATTCACTACTTTTCACCTACGATGCGCTTGGTGCTTCGAAAATACTTTGGAGGCGTTTGAGTGCAGGTTCGCGGGATAAATGTGTCTATAGGTCGTTGCAAATCATTATATTTGCATCCGTAATTCATGATTATAAATTGATACCATGCGTTTGAGATGTAGTGATACTTCTTTTAAGCGTAGAACTTTTTAATGTTAATAACAAAGTGTTTTGGAATGAATATGAAGTATATGAAACCCACTTCGGAGTGTCTTGCGATGTGTCATGAACATGTGTTGGCCAATAGCGACCGCACCAGCCTTCCGGTGAACAAAGAGAAGCCTGCCACTTCTTTCAGCGAGTCGAAACGCCTTGGGCAAGGCCATTTCCCTTGGACAGAGGATTAAGACATTTTCCGCAGCGTACAAATAGAAACATATAAATAGAACTGACACACTTCCCCGAAAAGTCATGGGAGGTGTGTCAGTTTATATTTTGCCAAGGTTGAGTCTTTCTTTGATGGGCTTTTCTTGGGGTTAGTAAACTTCTTTAGCAATGTCGCTGATGGCATCGGCGGCGCCCATGCTGTAGAAGTGGATGCTGGGCACGCCGGCGGCGATGAGTTCGCGACACTGAGCGATGGCCCATTCACGGCCGAGGGCGCGGAATTGCTCGTCGGTTTGACAACGACGGGCTTCTTGCATGAGGGTTTCGGGCAGGTCGCAGTGGAACATTTTGGGCAACATCACGAGTTGGTTCAGGCGGGTCAAAGGCTTGATGCCGGGGATGATGGGCACGTTGATGCCCTCCGCACGGGCGCGCTCCACAAAGCGGAAATAGGCGGCGTTGTCGAAAAACATTTGGGTCACACCATAGTCTGCCCCAAGGTCTATCTTTTCTTTGAAGAAGCGGAAGTCGCTGTCGAGGTTGGGGGCTTCTTCGTGCTTTTCGGGATAGCAGGCCACGCCGTAGCTAAAGGGTGTGGTGGTGTCCTTGATGGGGGTGCCATCGGCAAAAGTGCCAGCGTTGTAGTCGTTGATTTGCTGGATGAGTTCGGTGGTGTAGGCGTTGCCTCCGGGGGTGGGACGGAACACTTTGTCGTCCTGTGCCTTATCGCCACGCAAGGCGAGGATGTTGGAGATGCCGAGAAATTGGAGGTCGATGAGGGCATATTCCGTTTCCGAGCGGGTGAAGCCACCGCAGAGGATGTGTGGCACAACGGGGATGCCATACTCTTGTTGCAAGGCGGCGGCTACGGCCACTGTGCCCGGACGGCGGCGGATGCGTTGGCGCTCCAAGAGGTTGTCCTTGCGCTCGCGGAAGATGTATTCGGCCGAGTGGGTGGTGATGTTGATATATTTGGGGTCAAACTCTCGGAGCTTATCGACGGTGGCGCGCAGACCGTCCATCGAGTTGCCTTTCAAGGGGGGAAGCACTTCAAAGGAGAAAGCTGTGGAGGAGGTTTGAGAGATAAGTTCTGGAATGGTCATAGGCGGAAGAGCGTCGCCCCTCTTGTCTTCGGTGGGAAGAATTGAGAGGGGAGGTGATGATAGAATGATTTGGATGGACTTAATGGGGATGGCCGAAGCCTTTCCTTATTGGAGGAAGCGGGGGCGTTAATGTTTGGAGTTGTCGAACAGGTCGCGCTTTTCGGCCTCGGTGAGAGAGTCGTAGCCCGATTGTCGAATTTTGTCCAAGAGAGCGTCCAAGCGGGCTTCTTTGGCGTTGCGCTGTGCGTTGTAGGCTTGGTCTGCGGTGGGTGGTGGCGGTGGCGTGGTGGGTGATGACCACGACGATGCTGGACGAGGGCCATAGGTTTGCTGTGTGGCACGCAGATGGGCGTTGGCGCGGTGTCGCCAGTAGCGGAACATGCCCCAACCGAAGAACATGCCACCGAGGTGGGCGAGATGCGCGACATTGTCGTTCGTACCGAAGGCCGACCACAATTCGATGGCAGCGAAGACGAAAACAAAGTATTTGGCCTTCATGGGAATGGGCGGGAAGAGGAGCATGATGCGATCGTTGGGATAGAGCATGCCGAAGGCGAGCAATACGCCATAGATGGCTCCCGATGCGCCAACGGTGGGGGCGAGCGCACCGCTAAAGAGGAAGAAGTCGGCCGTTTGCCACAACTCTTGACACAGGGCGGCACCAAGACCACACACGAGGTAGAAGGTCAGAAACCGCTGTGTGCCGAGGGCTGGTTCCACGCTTCGTCCAAACATCCACAATGCCAACATGTTGAACATCAGGTGGGTGAAACTACCATGAAGGAACATGTAGGTGATGGGTTGATAGATGTGGAAATAGGGCGAGAGTACGTAGTGGAGACTCCCATTGAAGTCGAGACTGGGAAAAACGTTTTGTGCCACGAAGACAAGCACGTTGATGAGCAAGAGCTGTCGTGTGACTTTCGGAATGGAATTGAACATATAGGGAAAGCCCCCTTTCGTCTTTCCCTGTTGAGGGGAAGCGTTGGCGGGGGATGTGGTGATTTGGATAATTTGTAGAGATTACTGAAGCGCTTCGCATCAAGGGACAACGCAGGGAGGGCTTGTCGGGAAGCAGGCTCGTAGGCGTGCTGGCCACAATCCTCCCCACGGCTTGTGCGCTATTTTCCGTAGAGAACGGGGTTGGTGGCAGGGTCGTTATACATTTTCATCTGCTTGTAGAGCTTCATGTATTTGCGTCCTGCGGCGATGTCGTCGAGAAGAGTGTCGAGGGCCTTGCTGAGATCCTTTTGCTGTTCGAGCAGGGTGTTGAGCTTTTCGGTGCATTTAGCCCGGTGTTCGGGGGTGGCATCGGTGCGTTCGACCTGTTCGCGCATATGATAGATTTTCAGTGAGAGGATGCTCAAGCGATCCACTGCCCATGCAGGCGTTTCGGTGTTGATGGTGGCATCGGGCTGCGGTGTGACCTCCTTGTAGGTGTCGAGGAAATAGGAGTCGATGAGTTCCACCAAGTCCGTGCGGTCTTGGTTGCTCTTGTCGATGCGGCGTTTGAGGGCGAGCGCGGCCACAGGGTCAATCTCAGGGTCGCGGATGAGGTCCTCGAAGTGCCACTGCACGGTGTCGATCCAGCATTTGAGATAGAGATAATAGGCGATGCTTCGCAGTTCGTAAGGGTTGTTGATGGGCGTGTCTACGCAATCTGTTTTATGATAATCGGCGATGACCTGCTCGAAAATGGGCCATGCCTTAGCGGTAAAAGTTGCCATTTGCAAAGACGTTTTTATTGTTTTAGGCAAAGATAAGGCTTTCGATGAATATAAACAAGACATCTGTCAATAAGCCCACGGCAAGTGTGCCTATTCTTAGTCCCTTTCGTGTGTTGGGATTTCTGTTTCCTGTGGGCGACACTTTCCATACACAAAAAGAGAAATGTTGCGCAAAAAGTTGTATCTTTGCAGATATAATCATTCGTTTTCAACAGACGTTTTCTCGCCACGGCAAATCTTGAGCAAGTTCATCTTTGCTCGTTTGGCTGAACGAAAACGTTCGTAAGCCCTTATTACCCTATTCAATGAGTAATTCCCAGATGAAAATTACTGACGATATTTTCTATGTCGGCGTGCAAGACCGCACGAAGACACGCTTTGAGAGTCTTTGGACCTTGACGAAAGGTGTCTCGTACAATGCCTACCTCATCGTTGATGAGAAAGTGGCGCTGATCGACACCGTAGAGGTGGATTTCTTCCCACAGTTCATCGAGAGCATCAAGGACATCCTTGGCGATCGTCCCATCGACTATTTGGTGATCAACCACATGGAGCCGGACCACAGCAGTTCCATCTCCCTCATTCGCCAATTCTATCCAGAGGTGAAGCTCGTGGGTAACAAGAAGACTTTCGACATGGTGCAAGGCTTCTACGAGGCTTGTCGGGAGGACGATGTGGAGGTGGCCAATGGTGGCGAACTCTGTTTGGGTCGCCACACGCTGAACTTTGCCTATGTGCCCATGCTCCACTGGCCCGAAACGATGGTGACGTTCGAGACCACCACGGGCACGCTCTTCTCTGGCGATGCTTTCGGTTGTTTCGGTGCGCTCAATGGGGGCGTTTTCGACCATGAGATGGACCTTGAAATGTATTATGCCGAGATGGAACGCTACTATGCCTGCATCTTGGGCAAATACAGCGCGCCTGTGCAAACGGCATTGAAAAAACTCAGTGGTTTGCCCATCAAAACGATTTGTTCCACCCACGGCCCTGTTTGGACGGGCGAGCGGGTGGCCGAAGTCATCGACCGCTACGACAAGCTCTCGAAGGGCGACTTCAAGGAGGGCGTAGTGATCTGCTACGGCTCGATGTACGGCAATGCGCAGAGTGTGGCCGAAGCCATCGCACAAGGTGTGGTAAAGGCTGGCGTGAAGAAGGTGATTGTCCACAATCTCACCATCTCCGACCCCTCGGAAGTGTTGGCCGACATTTATCGCTACCGTGGCTTGGCCATCGGCGGACCGACCTACAACGGCGATGTCTATCCTGCCGTGAAAGAGTTGCTCAACCGCTTGGCAGGGCGCGACGTGAAGAACCATAAGCTCGCTATCTTCGGTGGCTGGACATGGGCAGGGGCTGCCGTCAAGGTCATCACGGGCTACGAAGAACTCCTCAAGATGGAACGCATCGGCGAGCC
>JALFTM010000074.1 GCA_022788345.1 Bacteroidales bacterium | reverse complement strand
ACTACCGCCCGACATCGTGAGACTCACCTTGTCGGCATTGATGCCTGATGCAGAGACAGAAACGGGGTTGTTGAAGCCTGCATAGAGGACGTTCATCAGATCGGCCGCCACGGTTGCTCCGCTCGGAGGCGCAATGACGGTATATTTTTGGGTGAAGTTGCGACGCACCGTCTCGCCTGCGGCGTTGAGCATGGCGATAGTGCCAGAGAACGAGTATTGGCCGGGTGCGCCTACGCGGAAGTTGTATTGTCCGTTGCCATTGATGGTGCGTCCGTTTACAGTGATGGTGGGACGAAGTGTTGTGTCGATGGCGGCCATGAGGATGGTGGAGCGAAACTCTTCGCCGGGGAAGAGGGTTGTGGCCTCTGGCACTACGTAAGCGTTGAGAGCATTGACACGGATGTCCTTGAGGTCGATGTTTGCGGCAAGGGTGCGGAGCACTTCGCCCTCTGCGCTACGGATGTCGTTTTGCAACTTGGTGAGCAAGGTGATGGCTGCCACAGCAGGCATTTGCTCGAACATATATTCTTGCCAATTCTTGCCCATCGTGTCTTCGCGGCGTGGCACATCGGTGTTCAGGTGTGAGGCGATGAGGGCGCGCTGGCGGTTGTCGACGGCCAAGGAGGTGAGGAGGTTGCGATAGCGAGTGATGGCTTCGAAGAGGCGTTTCCCACGGGGTTGGAGTGGGGAGAGCATCACGATTTCTGCGGCGTTGAGGTCCTCTTGGTTCTGAAGGTGATCGGGCGTGCCGTCACGGCCGTCTGCTTCACGGGCTATGGCCCAGCGAAGACTATCGACCATGGCGTAGAGCGCAGTGGTTTGCGTTTTCACCTGCTGAGCTTTCTCTGCCCAAGGGCCCACCTTGGTGGGATTGGCCTTGAGTTGCGCAGCAAAGTTGTCGTAAAGGGTTTGGTTCTCCTTCTCGGCATCGCTCACGCTACGCACAAGGCTGTCGCTCACGAGCCGAAAGCCTTTGAGCACATCGCTCGATACGTTGAGGGCCAGCATGGCGAGCAACAAGATGTACATCAAGTTGATCATCTTCTGGCGGGGAGAAACGGGGCGTTTTTTGATAACTGACATAGAAAGAGGGGGGAACACCACTGTTGCATCGGTGGCGTTGCCAACGGCATGGTGCTGTGGGCAGAGACCTGAAGCAAGGCGTGGGAGGCGTTCGGGATGGGGCTTTTGCCGCTATTGGGTGGGTGATAATTCCGCCTGTGAGGGCGGGGATGGGAGGCAGACTTATTGGCCTTGTCGGGCGTTGACCGTCATGGCTTGGATCATGCGACTATAGACGGCGTTGAGTTCTTCGATTTGTGCCACGAGGTGGGCTGTCTGTTCGTTGATTTGGTCGATGGAGCTGATTTGTGCCGATGCGCCCTTGAGTTGTAGCTCATAGATGGAGTTGATGCTTGTGAGGGTGCGTGAGAGACGTTCCATCTCTTGGTTGTCTTGTGCGAGGCGTGCGCTCTGTTCGTCCACACGAGAGAGGGTCTCCGTGAGGGCTTGAAGGCGGTCGATGTAGGCGCTTGTGGCGGTCTCCATGTCGGGGGTGAGGAGGGCCATCGCACCTGCCCGTGTGGCTGCATCTTGGAGTTCGGAAATGGCAGCCGTTGTAGCTGTGGAGAGGGGGTGTTGGGGGGCGGTGTCCTTGTCGGTTGTAGTGGGGGCGACAGGTGCTTCGCTGGAAAAGGTTGGCTGGGCGTGGTGGGTGGTTTCTGCCGTGATGGTTTCTGAGGTGCGCACCACAACCACTGGCGTTTGTGCAACCGCACTGGGAGCAACTTCCGCAGTCACGACTGGCTCGTCGCTCAAGCCAAGGGCACGTTCTATTTCTTCATCAGTTTCCAACTGACGAGGAAGCTCTTTGCCAATTTCTGTCTTGTCGAAGGGGCGGTCGAAGGCGGAGAGGAAGAACACGATGACCTCTGTGCCCATGCCGATGAACAGCATGGTGTTGCCGCCCGGAAGGTGGGTGAGCTTGAAGAGTGCGCCCAAGATAACGATGGCAGCACCCCAACTATAAGCGTAGTTGAGAAATGTTTGGCCGGGGACGCTGTCCATCCAGCGTTGGAGGCGGATGATGAAATTGATTTTGGACATATTGGGGTTTGGTAAAAGCCGTGCGCGTTTTTGGCGGGCATGAGTGGCTTTGTTGGGGATGGGGCTATGGAAACGTTTTTGGACGAGGCTTGCCCTCCTTTGATGAGGGAGGAGGGGAGAGGCACTGTGCTTATCGCTTCACTTTGACGCCTTTAACGGCCTTGGGCTTGGCGCTCGTTGTGGAGGCCTTGGAGCGCACGCAACGGAAGCCGATGAAAGAGCGTGGTTGATTTTGATATTCGTTGGTGCGCCAAGCGGAGCGGATGTAGCTCAAAGGGTCTTTCCACGAACCGCCACGGACGCTTTTGCGTTTGAGCAGATAGGGGTCTTCTTTGGCAGCGTTGTAAGCGAGTTGGGGGTTGAGGTCGGCCATGGCGGAAACGCCTGCTTCGGTGTAGACCGTACTGGTCCATTCGGCCACGTTGCCAGCCATGTCGAACAAGCCGTTGGAATTTGCACCATAGAGGCCTACGCGAGAGGTGATGAGGTTGCCGTCTTCGGTGTAGTTGCCTTTTTCAGGCTTGAAGTTGGCGTAGAAGCAGCCTTCGGCATTCTTGGTTTGGTCGCCATCTTCGGTGCTCTCTGGCTGTTCCCAAGGGAAGGGAGTGCCTTCTTTGCCACGGGCGGCATATTCCCATTCAATCTCTGTGGGCAGGCGGTAGCGTTGGATGTAGCGGGCCTGCGGTCCGAGGGCGCGGAGGAGATACTCTGTGCGCCAAGCGCAGAAAGCTTCGGCTTGTTCCCACGTCACGCCAACAACGGGATAGTCGTTATAGGCTGGCGATGAGAAGTAGAGCTTCATGTACAGCTCGTTGTTGGCATTCTTGAAGTCGTTGACCCAGCAGGTGGTGTCGGGGTAGACATTCACGATGTAGGTGTTCAAGAAGTCCCAAGGGCCGGAGAGGGGGCGTTCGATGGTTTGTCGCACGATGCGACCGCCCTCATCGATGTAGGCAGTGTCTTTGGAGATCATCACCACTTCATCGGGATCGACGGTGAGGTCTGTGTTGAGATTGCGCTCCTCAGGGTTGAGACGATATTTCCGCTGGGCGGCTTTCTCGTAGTCATATATCTCGTAGCGATAGTTGAGCTGGCGGTAGTCGATCATCACTGTGCCATCGATGGGATGGGTCACATAAAGGCTTTTGATGGCGCGCTCTGCATCCTCCGAGGGCTTGCGCCAAGGGATGGGCTTGCGCCAGTTGAGGCGAGGTTTGATGGGGTCGCCATTTTTGTCTTGGTCTATTTTGTAGCTCTCATCGCCACCATAAGCGGGATCGGCAAGGCGTTCACGAATGATGGAGTCGCGAACATAGTTGACAAACTCGCGATACATCGAGTTGGTCACCTCTGTTTGGTCCATCCAGAAGCCATCGACCGAGATGTCTTTTACGGGAATGGCCGAACCCCAAAGCGTATCTTGCTTTTCAAGACCTACTTTGAGATAGCCACGAGGCACTTCCACCATGCCGTAGGGGGCAGGTTCACTGATGGCACTGGCACGCTGTCCAGTGACTTCGCCGCCACCGCCCGACATGCCTCCTTTACTGCTAAAACAGGAAGCAAGGGTGAGACAGGCAAAGGCTGTGCTGAGGAGTATGCTGAGTTTCTTCATATCGTTTGGAATGTTCCCAACTTGTTCTTGCGTCCTCTCAAAAGGGGAGCGACTTGCTGGGAAAGGGGCGGTTGTTGATGCTAAATTGTGCGCCAAAGGCATGCGCCACCTTGTGTGTCTGGCGGTTTGATACCTTGTTTTTTTTCTGATGGGAGCTTTGACTTAAAGCCACCGCACGCTCTTGTGGCGGTTTTTCCCTTTCTTGGTGAGGTTGAGGTCCATGTTGTAGCGGAGCGTCACCTCGTGTTGTCCCGAAGCGAGACCAAGTCCCGAAGTGAAAGCTTCGTACGAATAGCCCAACTCGATGCCGTGGAAGCTACCGCCAACAAAGGCCGCCACGCTTCTCGTGGGGTTGTAGGACACACCGCCATAGAGTCGTTTTTTGTCGTGCTCATAGATGAGCCGACCTGTGAAAATGGCGTTGATTTCCGTCCCGTCGTAGGCGACGAGCGTGGAAGGCACTACTTGATACAACGGATTTTTGAGCCGTATATTGTATCCTGCGGTGAAAAAATAAGTGGGTTTCACTTCGTATTGGTACGCATCGCCCACAGAAATCAAAGGGGCGGTGAGGTGTGTGGCCGACAAGCCAGCGTAGAGTGCGCCCCGTTGATAGAACACGCCTGCCGAGGCATCGAAGCGTGAGCCGTTCACATCCGAAGTGGGAAAAGCAGGGTCGGATGCCGATTCGAGGTCGGCTTTTGAGCCTTCGATGGTCATTTGGAGCATTTCGGCCTGTGCGCCGAGACTGAACGTGCCTCCGAGGAAACGAAAGTGGTGGGCGTATTGGAGGGAGAAGCGTTGAAACTTGAAGAGACCGAACTGGTCGTTCATGAACGACACGCCAGCTCCGTGGCGCAATGCGCCAGTAAGGAAAGCCATGTCGGCTCCAGCATAGAGGGTGTTCCCTGCGTGGTCGTAGCCTGCGGCATGGTTTTGAAAGGCAGCGTTGATGCTCAAATGGTCGGTGCGTCCCACGGCGGCAGGGTTGAACGAAGGTTCGAGTTCAAAATAATGGATAAACGTGGGGTCCTGCTCCTGTGCCCTAAGGTGGAGACAAGCAAACATCAACACGCCAAAGAGGAGTGTTGTGTGGCACAAACGGGTATGTCGAACGAAGCGTTTAATAGGCAGGGCGAGGGGGATAATGGCGATGAATTTTCGGGAAGCGGTAGGAGAAATGACGGCTTGCGCCACCTGTGATTTTTGCAAGCGCATGGCGAAATGTCTCGCAACGCTCCATGGTGTGTGGGCGACGCGAGAGGGGACGAAACGGATTGCCTCGTCCCCTCTTGTGTCAAGCCGTAGGCTT
>JALFTM010000073.1 GCA_022788345.1 Bacteroidales bacterium | reverse complement strand
GATGGCAAAACCTCCTCCGATAAGTAGAGAGCTGAAGAGGGGATTTTTCTGCAACAAATAATGTCCCAAGCCAACAAGTCCGAAGCCGATGACAAAGCCTATAATCGTGCGGATGGTCTCACCTATCCAATTTTGATCTATGGCATATTTCACAAAGAAAGCCATCCCAAGCACGAGTACGAAGATGCCTATCTTGGCTAAAAGGTTCTCGCCTATCCACTTCTCCAAACGCCCAGTTTCTCTTACGTTACGGGAATCTGATGTTGCGTGCGAGGCTGGTCTAACAGACACATTAGGTGGCAATGGAGGAGGCACAGAAAGAGCAGAAGCCTTTGGACGCTCGCCCACTGCTTCTCTTACCGCCTCTGTCGGCACAGCTGTTGGCAATGGCAACGTTATGGTTTGAGAAGATGGCATCGACGAGTGTGCTATTGCCCCATCAGGGACAGGTGGGCTTTCGGTTTCTTTCTTCGTTGTGGCTCGCTGTTCGTGCATCTGGCGCAGCTGCCACTTCAAGGCCTCCACTTGTTCTTCTACCTTATGCAGGTGGGAGAATAGATAAGCGAGGGCCACGACTACAATCAATAGCACTCCCCAAAGCAATTCATAAGTATCCATAACAGTAGAATTGATGTAAAAATCCTCTTCCACCCTTTCTCGCAGGACAGAAGAGGGAATAAAGCTAAGTGCGGGTCACACTCTTAACACCGCGCACAGTGGCTATTTTCTTAATCACTTGTTGTAACACTTGTGTGTCATCGACCATGAGCGTGATGATGCCTGAAAAAAGATTATCATTGCTGTCGATATTTACCGAGCGAAGCATTATTTTGGCTTCCTTACTAATGATAGACGTGATGTTGTGCAGAATACCCAAGTCGTCGTTACCAACCACACGCAACGTGATGGGATATTTGCTACCGCCCTTACCAGCCCAGCGTGCTTTGACAATGCGATAGCCGAAACGCTCTCTTAGGGCTGGTGCGTTGGGACAGGACGAACGGTGAATTTTGATACCGCCACTGATAGTCACAAAACCAAAGACGTCATCGCCATAGACGGGAGCGCAACAAGGTGCCATCTGAAACTCGATGCCTTTGAGGTTTTGGTCAATCACGAGCACATCCTCTGCCTGCTTCGACTGCGCCTCGATGTCGGGCGTAAAGTCGTATTCCGAGGCTTTATGAAGCGGAGCACGCTCCGCTGTGCCAGCATCGTAGGCCGAAATGTCTACGTACTGCTCAATCACTTTATTGACATCTAACCGCCCGTCTGTCAAGGCCACATAAAAGTCATTGCCTTCCTTGAAACCAAGCTTGCGCACAAGGCGGTTCAGAATTGTTTCGTCCCACTCTATCTTACGATTTTTGAGCTTGCGTTCCAAGAGTTCACGCGCCAAGACACCTTGACGGGCTTGCAGTTCCTTGACCGAAGCACGAATTTTAGAGCGAGCGTGAGACGAAACCACGAAGTTTGTCCACTCCATCTTTGGGGTTTGGGTCGATGAGGTCATGATTTCAACAGCCTCGCCACTGTGCAACTCCTGCCGAATCGAAACGTTGCGCCCATTGATGTACGCCCCAGTACATTTATTCCCTAAACCTGTGTGAATAAGATAGGCAAAGTCGAGCACCGTTGCCCCTGCTGGCAAGCGATAAAGGTCGCCTTTGGGCGAAAAAACATAGACATTCTTGGCTTTGACCTGCGTGGTCAAACTGTTGGACAACAGGGCTTCATCACCCGTTTCAAGGGCGGATCGGATATCGGCCAGCCACGAATCGACCGTGCCACCGCTACTGCGCACGCCTTTGTACCGCCAGTGGGCAGCCAAGCCATGTTCTGCAACATCGTCCATGCGCTCCGTGCGAATTTGTACCTCTACCCATTTGTCTTCAGGTCCAAGCACCGTGATGTGTAGGCTTTCATAGCCGTTGCTCTTGGGTACGGTCAGCCAGTCGCGCAGACGCTTCAAGTTGCTCTCGTAAAGGTCTGTGATCATACTGAACACTTTCCAACACTGCTCTTTTTCCTTTTCCAACGGCACATCCAGTATGATACGAATGGCGAAGAGGTCATAAACACGTTCGAACTCGCACTTCTGCTTCTTCATCTTCTGCCAAATGGAGTGAATGCTCTTGGTGCGGCCTTTCATATGATAGCTGAACCCTTCGGCATCGAGCAACTGACGGATGGGCGCAGTGAACTGTTCGATGTAGGCATCACGGCTTTCGCGCGTGGCATTGAGCTTCTCCTTGATGTGATAATAGACATCATGTTCCAAATACTTCAA
This sequence comes from Bacteroidales bacterium, assembly GCA_022788345.1. GTDB lineage: Bacteria > Bacteroidota > Bacteroidia > Bacteroidales > Bacteroidaceae > Alloprevotella. The sequence continues at coordinate 12,564 of JALFTM010000073.1, read as the reverse complement.
GGAAAGATCTTCGAGTTCCCTTTTCAGCGTGTAGAGTCCCAACTTATGAGCCAATGGAGCATAGAGATGGGCGGCTTCCAAAGAGAGGCGGTGCTGTTCCTCAACGTTGCTCGTCCCTTTAATGCGGCGCATCCAATTGACACTTCTCGCAATCTGAAACAACACCAAGCGCATGTCTTTGGCTTGAGCGATGAAGAGGTTGCGAAAGTTATCGGTTTTCATCACCTCTGTACTTGTGGAACGAAGCAAGGCGATGCGGTCGAAAGCGTCTAAGACATCAGCCACAGCATCACCGAAAAGGATGCGTGCTTTTTCTCGGTGCGCCTCATCAACCACCACGGCAGAGAGCAAAGCGCCAAGAAAAACCTCTCCGCGTAGCCCAATCTCGGCAGATGCCAAAAGCATCGTCTCTAACAGCGTCTCCACCTTGGCCAGCTCGAAAGCGTCTCGTAGCGCAACGCCCGACTCGAAAGCCTCTTCCAAAAAGTTTTTCACTTTGCGCACCAACGCCCTATTGGGGCAGATATTTTCGTCCTTATAGACTTGACGAAGGAGTGCGAGTATGTGGTCACGCTCGGAGGCGGTAAGTAGTTTTTTAGTCGCCATAAGCTGCGTTTTTTGAGGAGTAAAATAATGGATGGAGGCCTTAGTGACCTTGCGTTTTTGTGCGAGAAAGCTGTGTGGCATCATAGGCTTTGCACCACGCATCTATGAGCTTTCGGGCCAAACTGACGGGGCCGGGAATGGCGGGTAGCGCATGGCGGTGAAACCAACCGCCTTTGGTCAATTCCGAGCGTTGTATCTGCAACTCACCCCCTGCATATTCCGCCATAAATCCCAGCATCAAGGCATTGGGATAAGGCCAAGGTTGAGAGGAATGATAGCGGATGTTTCGGATATGGATGCCGGTTTCTTCCAACACTTCACGGGCTACGGCTTCTTCAAGGCTTTCGCCTGTTTCTACAAAGCCTGCAACAAGCCCCATATAGTCGGCTCGGAAATTGCGTCCTTGCACCAAGAGAAGCTCATCGCCACGACTTACTGCCACGATGACGGCAGGTGCGAGACTTGGCCACACCTCCTTGCCACAATGGGTACACCGTTTGGAAATGTCTGTGTGCCGTTTCATCGGTCCTCCACAAACGCCACAGAAACGTGTTGTCTCGTCCCAGTGCAAGAGTTCTCGTGCTTTTCCAGCTTGCATATAGTGTGCCAAAGGCAAGAGGTCGTAGCTTTCTCGAAGTCCCACCATGCGAAAGCCGTCTTTCACCCCTGGCGCATCCAAGCGAATAGCAGTGCAAGGCTCGCCTTCCAAGTCGGGCAAAGTCTGCTGAGCGTTCCAAGGTTCTATGGCCAATGGTGGCACATCGCCTTGGGGCAATTGCCACCCTGTTGGGGTTTGTTCAAGAAAAAGTTCGTCCTTACAAAAGAGCAACCAATACATATCACTGGATCATATCACAAGCGTGCCATGGCTCGCCTGTAGAGCAGGGAGCAATGGCACGACTTACTTTTAGAATCAATTGAAAAGTAGCCTCTAAGAGGCAGAGGGCTTACAAGCCGAGCGACACGGAGATAGCATCGAACTTCTCGTTGGCCTCAGCGCAGAGGCGGTCGTAGTCGGCGGCCTGCTTCATCTCAGCGCGCACCTCGTAATAGAACTTGATTTTAGGCTCTGTGCCTGAAGGGCGCACACTCACCTTGGTGCCATCGGCGGTGTACCATTGGAGCACATTACTTGTTGCGGGCATATCCAGTTTTGTGGCTTTGCCGTCTGCATCAAAGGCTTCAAGCGAAAGGAAGTCCTTGGTAAGCACAACGGGTGAACCTGCAATTTCTGTGGGACGATGCTCACGGAAATTCACCATCATGGCCTTGATGGCATCTGCACCGGTCTTACCGGGCTTCACCACGTTGATTGTGCGATTAAGCGCAAAGCCATATTCGGTGTAGATATCCATCACCACATCGTAGAGTGTCTTGCCTTGATCTTTCGCCCAAGCACAAATCTCGGCCAAGAGCGAACAGGCCGATACGGAGTCCTTATCGCGCACGAAACTCTGTGCCATGAAACCATAGCTCTCTTCACCGCCACCGATGTACTTCAACGTGCCGTTATCTTCATGGTTCACGATTTCACGCGCAATCCATTTGAAGCCTGTGAAGCAATCGAACATCGTCACCTTGTTGGCATCCGCAATGGTCTTAATCAGTTCGGTTGTCACGATGGTCTTAACGATAAATTCGTTACCTTGCATCTGACCTTGAGCGATGCGGTTTTTGATAATGTAATAGAGGAAGATCATGCAAGTTTGGTTGCCATCAATGAGCACCCACTCGCCCTTGCTGTCCTTACAAGCCATGCCCACGCGGTCGGCATCGGGGTCAGAAGCCATCACGATGTCGGCATCTATCTTCTTGGCCAAAGCCAAAGCCATGGTCAAAGCCTCTGCATTCTCTGGGTTGGGGCTAACAACGGTGGGGAAATCGCCACTGCGCACCATTTGTTCTTCCACCGTATGTACGTTCTCAAAGCCCCAGCGACGCAACGACTCAGGGATGAGCATCATACCTGTGCCGTGGATGGGCGTATAAACAATCTTCAAATCTTTTTGGCGTTGGATGCAAGCAGGATCGATGCTCAACGACTTCACAGCCGTGAGGTAGAGTTCGTCCACGTCCTTACCGATAATTTCAATAAGTGCAGGGTTACCTGTAAACTTGATATCCTCCACCTTCACTTTATTGACCTCATCAATGATGCCTTGATCATGGGGGGCTGTCACTTGTGCACCATCCGACCAATAAGCCTTGTAGCCATTATATTCTTTGGGATTGTGGCTGGCTGTGACCATCACACCGCTTTGGCAACCAAAGTGGCGAATGGCGAACGACACCTCTGGCGTGGGGCGCATGTCTTCAAAAAGATACACCTTGATGCCGTTGGCTGAGAGCACGTTGGCTGTGGTTTCAGCAAAGAGACGAGAATTGTTGCGGCAGTCGTGTCCAACGGCTACTTTGATTTCTTGGCCAGCAAACTGTTTATTGAGATAATTGGCCAAGCCTTGCGTGGCACCGCCAACGGTATAAATGTTCATGCGGTTGCAACCAGCACCCATAATTCCACGCAAACCGCCCGTACCAAACTCCAATGTCTGATAGAACGATTCAATGAGCAAGGTTTTGTCTTCTGCTTCGAGCATGGCCTTCACTTCGGCCTGTGTGGTAGCATCGTACACTGAGGAAGCGAGCCACTCTTTGGCTACTACTTCACATTGTTTGATAAGGTCTTGATTTTCCATATTGTAAATAAGTAGGTTTGTTCTTTTCCTATTGTTTGATAAATTGTGAATACTTAGGCCTTCAATGGCAGGATTTCTATCCAATAGCCATCGGGGTCTTCGATGAAATAAAGTCCCATCGCCTCGTTTTCGAAGCAGACACACCCCATTTCCTTGTGATAGGCACGCACGGCTTCATAGTCGCCTGGGACACGCACGCAGAGGTGGCTTTCGTTTTCGCCCAAGTCATAGGGCTGTGGATGTTCAGCCAGCCAAGTGAGTTCAAGACGGAAACATTGCTCGTCATCGCCCAAATAAACCAACTTGAATGCGCCTTCTGGGCCTTCCACTTCGCCTACGGGCTTAAAACCTAAAGCTTTGCGATAAAATTCGATGCTTCGCTCCAAGTCTGTAACATTGATGTTCAGATGGTCGAAATGTGCTTTAATTTCCATTCTACAGCGAGTTGTTTTTAACAATCATGGTGTGCGCAGAAGTCGCTTACGGCAACTCTTTTTTGTGGCTCCAAGTCCCATCGCTCACCATCCTGCAAATATAGCAAAAAAATAGAAGACAACGGTCTAAATGGACGTTTTTCATTTCGACAGCCACCACTCAAAAGCTTTACAGACGGCCTCAACGCCAAAAGCACCGCTCAAAACATCTGGCATCCATTGTTTGTAGAATTAACGCTTAGCAGACTTTTTTAGCATCTGCAAGATTCAGAAATAGCAACTTGCAAGGGAACGTGAACGAGAAAGCCGACTTGGCATCACGCCTTGCGCTTGGCCAAAAACAAGATTGCGCCTGAAGAATTTGCCTTTTCAAACACAAAACAAGAGGAGAAAGGGCATCCTGCGCCCTCTCTCCTCTTGTAGCTAAGGCAAAGATAAGGCATTGCAAAGCAAAATGCAAGGGCGCTTGTAACAAAACCTTAAACACAGCATCCGTTTTTTAGGTTTCAGCCATGCGTTTTGCGCAGATAAAGGGAGTTCCCATATAGAAAATGCGTATATTTGTAGATGATTAAAACACAGGACAATGCCCCTCCTTTTTGTAAAAGGGCTTAGAATTGTGTCTCCATAGCGAATGAAAGAATTGAATTACAAGAAAATAACAAAAACGTTCCTTTGGGTTGTCGGCACACCGATAGCCTTGTTCCTGCTTTTGGCCATTCTTCTCTATCTGCCTCCCGTACAACGCTGGGCGGTAAATATGCTGGGCGAGCGTTTGGGCAAGGAAACGGGACTGAAAGTGTCGGTGGAGGAAGTACGATTGGCTTTCCCACTTGACTTGAAAGCCGGAGGCATACTGGCCGTAGACAGCGTGCAGGACACTTTGTTGCTGGCCAAAGAGTTGCATTTGAATGTAGCTCTCCGCCCTCTCTTCAGCGGTGAGGCACAGATTGATGGTTTCCGTCTATCGGAGGCACAACTGAACACCAAAGGACTTATCTCCGACTGCCAAATCGGCGGTAAGGTCGGTTTGCTCGCCGCCGATGCTCCCGGCGTGAATTGGCAAACAGGAAAAGTTCCCCTCAAAGGGTTGAAACTTACGGATAGCGACCTCTATATCCTACTCGCCGACACGGCAAAGCCCGACACCGTGAAAACGCCCTCCAAATGGCAGATTGCCATAGACGACGCAGAGATTGTTCGCTCCAACTTGCTACTCTCTCTCCCCGGCGACTCTATGCACATCGGGGCTGTGCTGCCCAAAGCGCATCTCACGGACGGACAGATCAACTTAACCCAAAAACACTACACCTTTCAACGCATCGACATTGCCAATGGCGGTGTGTTCTACGATGTGCCAAAGCCTGTCAATGCTCCCGCAGCACTGGCCACACTGCGCCAGCGCCTCCTGCGTCAGAAACCTTTATTGCTGAAGAGCACGGATTTGAACACATCACACATCCATCTTCAACACCTGACAACGCGCATCGACTCTCTGCGCTACGATAGTTTGGGCACACTAACATTGCGTCTCCGCCATTTTGAAGCCATGGAACGTTCGGGCTTAGCCATCAAGCGTGGCGAAGGACATTTTTTCATGGACAAACAGAAGTTGCGCTTGGAGGAGATGACCTTGCACACGGACAACTCGGCCTTGGTGGGGCACTTCGGTCTCGGACTGCGACAGCCCATGCGCTATGATGTGGCATTGCGTGGTCAGCTTGGCGACAAAGACGTGCGCACCATTGGAGTGCTTTTCTTAACCCCTCAGCAACGGCAAAATTATCCCCGAAGAACAACTACGCTCGATGTAGCCATGACAGGCACATTAAAGCATTTGACCTTTCAAAAAGCCTCTCTCGATATGCCCGGAGTGGTGCGCTTGAGAGGGAAAGGATGGGTCAAAAATATAGATACGCCGATGCGCTCTGGCAATTTCAACATCGATGCCACTGCCACCGATTTGCGTCTCCTTTTCCGCTTTGCTGGTTCAGACATCGACAAGAGTGTGCGCATCCCTAAAGGCACGCAAGTGAAAGGCAATATCTCTTTTCACGGCACACGCTATGCAGGCAATTTGCGCATCGCCTCACAAGGGGGAGTAGCCAACGTGAAAGGCGAAGTGGACACCCGCACAGAGAAATACCGCGCCACGCTTACGGCCAATCATTTCCCCCTACAAAAGTTTATCCCCGCCTACACTGGTTCGTCCTTTACGGGGACAACAACAGTGAACGGCTATGGCTTCGATGTGCTTTCTTCAAAGGCCTATTTGGACAGCAAGCTACGCATCGATCAGCTTTCCTATGGAGGATACGACTTAAGCGGCATTCTCTTCGATGGGCGCATTACGGGCGATGCGGCCAAAGGCTATTTCCAAATAAACAACAAAATGCTCCAAGGCGCAGGGCATATCGATATGCACATCGGGAAGCGTATCGACTTAGCACTGAAAGCCTCTTTCCAGCGCATCGAAGCCCATCTCTTAGGACTAACACAAGAGCAGGCAACGTTTGGTGGCGACTTCAACGTAACGGCCCATACCAACCGCGATTTTACCACCTATGGACTTCACGGCACGGTCAACAACGCTTTCTTCTCCACCCCCGTGCGTGGTTCTTCGCTACAAGACATGAGCATCGATTTAGAGGCCAGTTCTCGTTACACTGAGGGGCGCGCCACAGCGGGCGACCTCGAATTGGCTTTCACGACCAAAGGCAGTTTGCCCATGATGGCCACTCGCCTGCAACGCCTCATGGCCACCTACGAGCGACAAGTGGTCAAAGGAATGGTGAAACAGGAGGTCATGAAACGAGAGTTGCCCATGGGAACGCTAAGTATCCGTAGCGGACAACGCAATCCCTTAGCGGCTTATCTCCGCTTGCAAGGCTACCAATGGCAAAACCTGCAAGTGGATGCCGCCATTAGCCCCATAGATGGCATCAATGGTGTGGCACAAACGGGCGGTCTGCAAGTGCAAGGCCTGCTCATTGATACGGCCACGTTGCGCTTAGTCACAGACAGCAGTGGCTTACGGGCTTACACCTCCGTTCATAATTATAAAAAACGCAATCCGAACCGCTTCGCCATCACGGCAGAGGGACATCTCTTGGACGACGGCGCTATCGTTGAAGCCGAATATCAGGATGCGGAAGGAAAAACAGGCGTAAAGCTTGGCGCAGAGGGACGCTTTGAAAATGGTGGCATGCGCCTCCGCCTCTTCCCCACCACGCCAGTAATCGCTTACAGAAAGTTCACCATCAACCCAGACAACTATGTCTATGTCTCTCGCAAGGGCTTTTACAGTGCTTCGATAGACCTCATCGCCGACGATGGCACAGGTTTGAAAATCCATGGTGAGCCTTCCGACAGCATGACCGACCTCTCTGTGAACATCAAGGACCTCAATCTTACAGAATTGAGCCATGCCTTACCCATGTTCCCAGCATTGCAGGGTATGCTCACAGGCGATCTCCACTGGCAAGACACGCACAAGGAACAGAATTTCATGGTCGATTTGCACTCGAAATCCTTGAGCTATGAGGGCATGTCACTTGGAGATGTGAGCGTACAAGGCATCTTGCTCCCCAAATCGAACGACACTTACTACACCTCTGCTTTTATCACAACCAATGAGGTGGAAGGACTCGTTTTCAACGGCACCTACGACAACAGCGGGGAAGGGCGCATTGATGGTGTTGCGCAGCTCGCCGACTTCCCAGCACAGATGCTCAACGGTTTCTTGGCAGGAACAGATGTTTTGCTCGATGGCACGGCCAATGGCGAACTGGCTGTGAAAGGCAAGTTGGCAACTCCGACCATCAATGGGCAGTTGGATTTAGACTCGACTCGCATTTACAGCCATGTCTATGGCTTCTCGTACAAGATGGATACCCGTCCGTTGATCTTTGAAGAGAGCAAAATTATTTTCGATAAGTATCGTCTCACCTCTGGAACAAAAGAAGCTTTGACGATAGACGGTCATGTCGATTTGGCAACCCTTGCCAATCCTTTGCTCGACCTTGCCATCCAAGCAAAGAACTTTGAACTTGTCAATGCAAAGAAACACAAGGAAAGTTTGGTCTATGGAAAAATCTACAGCGACTTCGACGGAACGCTTCGCGGTACGGCCAATCGCTTGCGCTTGCGGGGAAATCTCTCCGTGCTCCCAACGACCGACATGACTTATATCCTCAAAGACTCGCCATTGAGCACTGACGATCGTCTGAAAGGCTTGGTAGAATTTACAAGCTTCACGGACACAACCTACACCCCACCTGCCGAGCCCATCGCAGAGGGGGGCATGGACGTGATTTTGAGTATCGCCATTGCCGACAATGCAAAGTTCCACTGCGATCTCAGCGCAGATGGGAAAAGTTATGTAGACATCCACGGTGGTGGCAACCTGACTCTCCGCATGACCGAGCAAGGGGATATGCGTCTAACAGGGCGTTACGTCATCAATAACGGCACGATGGAATATGAAATGCCTGTCATCCCAATGAAGAAGTTTACGATAGCCGAAGGAAGCTACGTCAACTTTACGGGCGAACCTATGAATCCAACGCTCAACATCACGGCAACAGAACGCACGAAGGCCATTGTGACGGAAAGCGATGTGCAACGTGCCGTAACATTCAATACGGGACTTGTCATAACGCAAACGCTCGAAAACATGGGACTGGCCTTTACCATCGAAGCACCCAGCGACCTTGCTGTGACGAACGAGCTACAAGCAATGTCAAAGGAAGAGCGCGGAAAAGTGGCTGTGGCCATGCTCGCTACGGGCATGTACCTCACCGATCAGTCGCTGGCCAATGGCACGGGCTTCAAAGCCTCAAGTGCGCTGAACGCCTTCTTGCAGAGCGAAATTCAGCAGATAGCAGGCAGTGCGCTTAAAACGGTGGACATCAGTTTGGGCGTAGAGGATGGCACGAGTGCTGTGGGCACGGCAACGACCGACTACTCTTTCCAATTTTCCAAACGTTTCCTCGACAATCGACTGACCGTAAACATCGGAGGCCGCGTATCAACAGGAGCAGATGCGGTGAACAATGGTGCCAGCTTTATTGATAACATCAGCCTTGAGTATCGCCTCGATCAAGGTGCTTCGCGCTATGTCCGTATGTTCTACGACCGCAATACGCAAGACCCCTTTGAGGGACAAATCACAGAGGCAGGCGTGGGCTTGGTACTAAAAAAGAAGACCAACAATATCGGCGAACTCTTCATTTTCCGTCGTAAGAAGAAAGCGACAAAAGAGTGAGCTTTTGAAAAGTTTCTATGCAAATATGAGAAAAGACAACAATAGATATAAGGCGCTACGAGTCCTGCTTCTGCGCTTTATCCTCGGCTTTGTAGGAGTGGCGACATTGGGGGCTTGCTCTACTACCAAGCATCTCCCAGAGGATGAACAGCTCTATGTGGGGATTGACGAGATTGCCTACAACGGCTACAAGCATGGTTCTGCGAAACAGAAAGCAGAGGGTGGTGTCATCCAATCCATTGCAACGGCAGCGGCCAAGGTTGGAGAAGTCTTGGAAGGTAAGCGAAACCCTGCAACGACAGATTCTGCAACGCAGTCCACCCTCACACCGCTCTCCAAGAGTGACCGCAAAGCACAAAAGGCAGCCCTCTCATTGGCCAAGAAAGAATGGGAGGAAACGCAGGCAGAAGTAGAGGCTGTTTTGTCCTATGCTCCGAACCATGCTTTGTTAGGGTCTAATTCTGTGCGCTCGCCTTTTCGCTTTGGTTTATGGCTTTATAATGCCTACGTGAACGACACGACAAAGTTCGGACGTTGGATGTTTCGCAACTTTGCCACCACGCCCGTATTCATCAGTTCTGTCAGTCCGGATGTGCGCGCCAAGGTTGCCACCAACACATTGCGCAACTACGGCTATTTCAACGGCAAGGTCGAATATGACGTCCGTACCCAAAAGAACCCACGCACAGCAAAAATTGCTTACAACATCATACCCAATGAACTGTGGCGCTATGGGCACATCAACTACCGCCACTTCCCCACCTTGCAAGACAGTCTTGTGCGCGCCTCTCTTCCGCAAGCCACCATTAAGGAAGGGCATGCTTTCTCGGCCATCACGTTGGAAAAAGAACGCACCCGTTTGAGTAATCTGTTCCGCGAGCATGGCTACTATTTCCATACCCCCACTTTCGTAGCCTTGCAAGCCGACACATTCGAGCGCAAGGGGTGGGTCGAAATGCGGGTGCAACCTGCGCCCCAAATACCCAGCTGGGCCAATCGACCTTGGGCAGTAGGGAAAACGTACGTAAATGTGAGTCGCTTCGCTGGCGACAGCTTGACCACGCATCTTGAAAGGCGCAATCTAAGTCTTTCTTTCGGGGGGAAACGTCCTCCTCTGCGTCCTTACATGTGGCGTCATGCTCTCTTTTTCCGCCGTGGCGACCGCTACTCCCTTTCCCGTGAGAAGCTCTCGCTTGAGAAACTCAACGACATCGGCGTCTTCTCGCATTTGGACATGAGTTTTATACCCCGCGACACCACTGCCACTGCCGATACGCTCGATGTCTATATCAATGCCACTATCGACAAGCTTTACACGGCCAGTTTGGAACTGAATGCAAAAATCAAGAGCAATCAACAAGCAGGTCCGGGACTTGCATTTGAGTTGGCCAAACTGAACGCTTTCAACGGCGGAGAGCGTGTAGCATTCAAAATTTATGGCTCGCACGAATGGCAAACAGGGGCTGGCGCAGAGGGAGGAAACTCCTTGCTCAACTCTTACGAGCTGGGCACACAACTTTCCTTTGAGATTCCACGCTTCCTCCTGCCCTTTGTGAGCCGGCGACGACTGCGTTTCCCTGCCACAACGACTTTTGCACTAAACGGCAATTGGCGCAATCGGGCCAACTTCTACCAGATGGTGACGGGTGGCCTGTCGGCCAACTACAAGTGGTACAAGAAGCGAACGCTGACCCACTCCCTCACGCTTTTCAACATGGAATACAACAAGCTACTGTCAACAACGGAAGCTTTCGATTATATCATGGACGAAAATCCTGTGCTCTATGTCAGCATGCGCAATCAGTATATCCCCTCGATGTCCTACACGCTGACCTACTCCTCTGCGGCCACTCATCGCAATCCTGTTTGGGCGCAATTGATGGTCAAAGAAGCCGGATTGCTGACAAATTCCATCTATAAAATGGCTGGACGTTCGTGGGGCGAAAAGAGCAAACGCCTCTTGGGAACACCTTTCTCGCAGTTTGTCAAAATCACAGGCGAGGTACACCATCAAGTAAACATCCGTGGTCTCTTCACCTTGGCCAGCCGCCTTTTCGCAGGAGCAATGTTCACTTATGGCAATAGCGACTTTGCGCCCTATGCCGAGCAATTCTACGTTGGCGGTGCAAACAGCGTGCGGGCTTTCACCGTACGCAGTGTTGGACCGGGCAACTATAAATCGGCGTCTTCTAAGTACGCCTATCTCGACCAAACGGGCGATGTCAAAGTGGAAGCCAATGTGGAAGCCCGCTTCCCCATCATGGGTAGCCTGCATGGGGCAGTGTTCTTAGATGCTGGCAACGTATGGACCGTGCGCACAGAGACAGCTGGCGAGAATGCCAAATTCGCATTTAGCAAACTGAAAGATGTGGCCGTTGGCACAGGTTTGGGTTTGCGCTACGACCTCAGCTTTCTGGTACTCCGCTTCGATCTCGGCGTAGCCCTCCACGCACCCTACGAAACGGGGAAACGAGGATGGTACAACATTGCTAAATTCTCGGATGGGCTGGCCTTTCATTTCGCCATCGGTTATCCGTTCTAATAATAATGGGCAATGCGTTTGTGTCGCATTGCCCATTACTTTAGCCTATCTACAACTGCTCATGCGATACTTTATTCGTATTTTTGCTCCATCAATCGGCGCACTTTTTGTCGCTGAAACATCAGTATCACCATTAAAGAACAGCAAATGAACAAATTTATCCCTTTGACCATCCGTCAAGCCACCTTGGAGGACGGCACCATCGTAGCCCCCAAAGACATCATCGTCAACACCGATAGCATCACTTATATTGAGAAGCACAAGGAGCATACGCATCTTTTCCTCCAAGGACTTGAGGACTATCTCCACATTGCAGAACCTGTGGAAGAAGTGATGGCACGCATTCGTGCATAACTCGCAACCAGCCTCAAGGAAAGGAGAAATTGAGACTTCTCAACAGAAAACTCTCATTCAACGGATGCTTTTATAAGTTGATTGACACGCGCAAAAACGCCTTTTCACAAACCGCTGATTTTCCATGTTTTGCAGTTTAAGAAAACAATCTGCGCAACTTGGCAATTCTTCTTGCGGTAGAAGAAAAATCTGGAGGCGCATGAAGAAAAAACTCCCTGCGCCTCCCAAACAACAAAGTTCTCCATACAGAAAACTCTCAAGCCAGTCCTTTCTATATTCCTCCCCAACCTCTCAGACTTGGAAGTTCTCCAAATCGGGCTGAAAGAAGTAGACGGAAACACAGCATGCGAGCCAACTGATTATGAAAATCAGTTGGCTCGCATTGTAAATAGTTGGCGAAATGCGTACTACTTCGTGTAGAGCAACCAAGCTCCAGCATACTTGGAACGAAGTTGGTCGCGAGAGGTGGCTGCAGCCGCCTTGTCGCTATACGAAGAAGCGATGACACGATACCATCCCGTTTGACCATTGATAGTCTCATTCGTCTTGATGATGCGCGCATCGTTGCCCTCTGCTTTCAGACGGTTGAGAAGGGCTTCAGCATTGACTTGGTTGATGAAGCTACCTACCACCACGCTGTACGTCTTCAGTGCAGCGCCATTGACA
>JALFTM010000072.1 GCA_022788345.1 Bacteroidales bacterium | reverse complement strand
GTGGTGTGGCTGACTTTGAAAATAGAAGAAAATGAAAAAGCAAACTCCCGAAGCGTTGCAACAGACACGTTTGCGCATCATCGAGGCTGCGAGAGATGCGTTTCGTGTGATAGGCGTTAAGGATGTCACGATGGATAGCATTGCACGCACGCTAAAGATGTCTAAACGCACTATTTATGAAGTGTTTCCTTCAAAAGAAGAATTGTTTTTGGAATGTATAAAAACATCGATCGCACAGGAAGATGCAGTCTTTGCAGAATTGGAGAAAAACTGCGAGAACCATCTCGAATACCTTCTTCGGGCTTTCGAATATCGTGTGAATGAGTTGGCAAAATGCAATGCAAAGGCATTTCATGACATAGATGCCTACCCCAGTGTAAATGCTTTCTTTCAAGAACAATACGAAGCCCGTAAAGCACATTCTTTGACAGTGTTGAACAAAGGCATAGAAGAAGGCTTTTTTCGCTCAAATGTCAATCATGAGATAGCCTACTTTGTGGGAAATCGCCTCCCCGAAATGGTGATACGTTCAAGAGTCTTTGACAATGTGCCCATTAAAGAGATCTTTTTGAACACCGTGTTGTGCTATTTGAGCGGTTGCGTGACGACAAAAGGCGCTATGGTCATGGAAGAGTTTTTCCAAAGATATGACACCTCGGCCGAATAAGCGAGGGGTGCTATGTAATAGCAGTAAACTTTAATAGTATCTGCTCCCTCTAATGTGCAACACATTGGAGGGAGCAGATGCTATTTTTAGGTAAAAGCGCGCGCTTGCTCACATGCCCACTTTTTCTTTGAGGGGAAATCATTATGCCCCAAAGTCGCTTACCTTTGCGCCAATCTCATGCAAAAAGGAGGACGGCAACGAGCGAGAGTCCGAAGACGAAGATGTTGCGTGCGCTTAGCCCAAGAATTTTGTTGAGCTGGCGACCTGTGCCGATATTGACCATTTGGCGATAGGTCATTGTGTGCAGGAGGAGGAAAGGGGAGAGGGCAAGGATTGTTATTGGGATGTTGGGATATGTGCCTACGAGCGCCAAAAGCATGGCCAACATACCCACGAGGAAATAGAGACGCTCGCCAAAACGTACAATAAGGGTGAGCTTCTTCGCCCTACGATCCGTTTCGCGGTCGCGGAAGTTGTTCACCACAAGGAGCGTATCAATAGCAAAACCACAGGCGCCGCCCAGCCACCAAGCATCGCTGTGTAGCTGTCCTGCCTGTACATAATAACTGCCCAAGACGGGGACGAAACCGAAGAATAGCACCACCAATAAGTCGCCCAATCCGAGATAGCTGAGACCGAGAGTGTAGAGGAAAGCCCCAGCGATGCATGCCACACCTACCAGCACCAACTCCCAGCCACCCCAAAACAGGAGGCCCAATCCCACGATGCTCGCTAAGAGAATGTTGATGCCAATAGCAAGGCGCATGGCTTGCGGGGTAATCCATCCTTGTGCACACGCCCGTTCAGGGCCTAAGCGATCTTCACCATCAGTGCCTTTAAGAAAGTCGTAAAGGTCGTTGATGAGGTTCGAGGCAATTTGCATAAGTCCTGCGAAGGCGAAACAAAGCATGGCAGGCTGCCATTGAAACGTTTCGTGACGATAGGCCAAAGCAGTGGCTACAGCCACAGGTACGATAGCAGCAGGCAAAGTCTTAGGGCGCATGGCCAAGAGCCAAGCACGAAAGCCATTTTTTCGTATTTTACTCATAATCTATGGACAAAGTTACAAAAAGCAAAAGAAATTATTAGGCAAGAGGCTTGTTCGTTGCAAGAAAAGTCGTAACTTTGCCGAGCTTAGAGTCCGAAGGGGCAATACAAGAGTGGCCACAATGGCAACCGCCTCCCGGAGAAATCCGTATACAATATATAATATAATGTACGCAATCGTAGAGATTAACGGTCAGCAGTTCAAGGCTGAAGCAGGCAAGAAGCTGTATGTGAACCACATCAGCGGTGCCGAAGAAGGTCAAGCTGTTGAGTTCGGCAAGGTGTTGCTCATCGATGCCGAAGGCGCAGTAAAGGTAGGTGCTCCTACTGTAGAAGGCGCAAAAGTAGTATGTGAAGTTGTTGCTCCCCTCGTAAAGGGCGACAAGGTGTTGGTATTCCACAAGAAGCGTCGTAAGGGCTATCGCAAGCTCAACGGTTATCGCCACCAGTTCACACAGGTTGTTATCAAGGAAGTAATTGCTTAATCATTTAATTAGTAGAAGACATGGCACACAAGAAAGGTGTAGGTAGTTCTAAGAACGGTCGTGAATCTCACTCCAAGCGATTAGGCGTGAAGATCTATGGTGGTCAAAGCTGCGTAGCTGGTAACATTATCGTTCGCCAACGCGGTACAGTTCACTATCCAGGCGAAAACGTATCAATGGGTAAGGA
>JALFTM010000071.1 GCA_022788345.1 Bacteroidales bacterium | reverse complement strand
AAGTTTCATAGAGGATTGTTTTTTGTTATCTGTTTGATTATCAACAACAAATATACGAAAAATAATCCTCTTTTGGGGCTTTTATTGAAACTATTTTAAGGCAAAAAACAAGCACGGCTTATCCCGAATTGGGGTTGATAGTCGGCCAAGAGCAATTCGAGGGCAGAAACCACCTTTTCTACATTTTGCAAACGGTTGAATTGAAGCACGTTGTTCATAACTTGAAGTTTTATTATTGTTACTTTTTGATACGGCAAAGTTAGGGGCTTTCACACCAGTGGCCAACAGCTTTGCGCTATCGTTTGATAGGTTTTCCTGTGAGCCATGACAGAGATAAACGAAAGGTTGCGCTCAAAGAAGTTTCGGAGCGTTTTGCGCTCTCACAAGTCCTTCGCAAGTTTTTCTCCAAAAAGGCCAATACTTCCCTTTGTAAAAATGAAACATTCTTTGTACCTTTGAAGGGTCAAAGAATTATAGACAAATGATACACATTCGCTTTGAAGCCGAAGCGCAACGCTTCGCCGCCTACGATGGCGATACGCTCGCAGGCGTTTGCTCCTATCGAGAAGAAAATGGCGCATGGGTGGCCGACCACACCGAGGTGCATCCCGATTTTCGTGGTCAGCAAGTGGCGCAACGGCTCGTTGAAGCCCTTTTTGCCAAAGCCGAAGAGGAGGGCATCGAGATTATCCCCCAATGTTCGTATGTGGCCAAACTTATGGCACGGCGAGCAGGTACTGAAAACTAAAACTATGGACAGAAAATCGTTTGCCGTCATCGGCACAGGTGCCATTGGAGGCTACTATGGCGCAATGTTGCAACGGGCTGGACACGAAGTGCATTATCTTCTGCGTTCAGACTATGCTCATGTGCGGGCAAATGGCCTGCATGTGCAGTCGTTCAAAGGCGACTTCGACCTCCCCAATGTGAAGGCCTATGACGATGTGGCGCAGATGCCAAAAGTGGATGTGGTCATCGTGGCTTTGAAAACCACCCAGCAAAGTCTCTTGGAGCACCTCCTTCCCCCACTCCTGCGCAAGGACACACAAGTGGTATTGATCCAGAATGGCGTAGGCGTAGAGGAGGCCACGCAGGCATTAGTGCCAGAAGCCCGATTGGTGGGCGGATTGGCTTTTATCTGCGTCGATAAGCCAGCCGAAGGCTTCATCCGCCACCAGCAGAATGGGAGCATCAACCTCGCCCCTTTCTCTTCAACCGAAGCAGAAGTGGCCGAGCTGGCCGAGGTGTTCAACCAAGCCGGCCTGCCTGCGCAGATTTTGCCACACACTGATGCACGCTGGCGAAAAGCCCTTTGGAACATGCCTTTCAACGGCCTCTGCACCGTGCTCCGCACCACTACCGACCGCACCGTAAAAGAGCCACACGCCCGCGCGCTCGTGGAAGCAATCATGCAGGAAGTTGTGGCAGGCGCACAGGCCTGCGGTGTCGAAACTCTCACCCGCGACAGCATTGCCAACTCCATCGCCTACACCGAGGCCATGGCGCCATATTCGCCCAGTATGAAGCTCGACTTCGAAGCCCATCGCCCTATGGAAATCGACTTTCTCTACCACCGCCCCATCGCCATGGCCGAAGCCCGTGGTGCAAAGATGCCACTCTTGAAAATGCTCGCCGCCCAGCTGGAACTTCTCGAAGCCAATATCCAAGCACAAAAAGCCGAGTAGACGCTCCCGCAAGGCCCGCCCACCCAAGAATAGACCTAATCACTAACATTTAATCTTATCTACGAAAAGATGAAATTCAATTTTGACGAAGTAATCGACCGCAAAGGCACAAAGTGTCTCAAGTGGGATTTATATCCAAAGATATTTAAGCACGACGACCTCCTGCCCCTTTGGATTGCAGACATGGACTTCCGTGCGCCCGACTTCGTGATAGAGGCCTTGCGCAAGCGTTTGGAGCATGAAGTACTCGGCTACACGGGCTACTGCGACTGCTGGTACAAAGCCATCGAAGGCTGGCTACTCCAACGTTTCGGCTGGGAGCCGGGTCGCGAAGCCTTGACCTTCATCCCCGGCATCGTGCGTGGCATCGCCTATGTCATTCATTGCTTCACCAAAGAGGGCGATCGCATCATGATGACCCCTCCGGTGTACAATCCCTTCTTCAACGTGACCGCCAATACAGGGCGCGAAGTGGTGTTCTCGCCCTTGGAAGAACGTGAAGGTCGCTTCTACATCAACTGGGACGACTTTGAGCAAAAAATCCAAGGTTGCAAACTCTTCATCCTCTGCCATCCCCACAATCCGGGTGGCCGTGTGTGGTCAAAAGAAGAACTTTGTCGCATCGCCGACATCTGCGAGAAAGCTGGCGTAGTGGTCATCTCGGACGAAATTCACGCCGATCTGACGCACGCCCCCTTACAACACATCCCCTTTGCCACAACCTGCGAAGCGGCCGCACGCATCAGCATCACTTTCATGGCACCGAGCAAGGCTTTCAATATCGCTGGCCTCGCCTCCTCCTACGCCGTGGTGGTCAATGAAGCGTTGCGCCAAAAATTCTTCGAATTCCTCATGGCTTCTGGCTTTGCAGAGGGCAATCTCTTTTCCTACGAAGGCCTCATCGCAGCCTACACCCATGGCGAAGAATGGCTCAACGCCGTGAAACACTACATCGTTGAGAACATCGACTTTGTGGACGAGTTTTTGCGCCGCGAGATACCCGAAATTAAAATCATGCGCCCCGAAGCCTCCTTCCTCGTCTTCCTCGATTGTCGCTCCCTTGGCCTGACCACCGAAGAACTGGCAAAGCTCTTCACCGACAAAGCCCATTTGGCACTCAACACGGGAGCCAGCTTCGGCCCCGGCGGTGAGGGTTATATGCGTCTCAATGTCGGTGCGCCTCGGAGCATCATAGAAAAGGCGCTCGTTCAACTCCGTGAAGCCATTCATCCTCAAGCATAACTCCATGACGCTTGAAAAATCATAAACCCTACACTTTGTCCGCTCGGCCTGCGCAGAGAGGAGGCTCGTGTAGGGCTTTTTATTTCCCTTGTTGCACCACTTAAAACTTCTTCTCCTATGTCCTCTATTCTAAATTTCGACCAGATGTTTACCCATCTGCGCCAACTGGGACGCATCGTCCGTATCGCCGTTGTCGATGGCATTGATGCCTCCACGATTGAAGCCTTGCAACGGGCGTTGAATGGCGGTTTTGCCAAAGTTCTTTTCGTAGGAAAATGTCCCGACCTTGAGGAGCACCCCACCCTTGGGCTACATCCCGACCGTGTGGTTCATGTGCCAGAGCGTCAAGGATTGAATGCCGCAGAAACGGCCGTGGCACTCATCCGCGAAGGAGAGGCCGACTTTTTGATGAAAGGCTTGATTCACACCTCCGAACTCCTCCGCGCCGTACTCCACAAAGAACATGGTCTCCTTCCACAAGGGGAGGTGCTCACACACATCGCAGTGTCTCAAACGCAGACCCACGGCAAGCTGCTCTTCTTCACCGACTCGGCCGTGCTTCCCGAACCCAACGAGGCGCAACGCGAACGGCAGATCGACTATGCCGTAGCCGTGACCAAGGCTTTCGGCATCCCCACCCCACGCATCGCCCTCACCCACTTCACGGAAGAGGTGTCGGAAAAATTCCCTTTGACCCTCCACTATCGCCAACTTGCCGAGCGTGCCCGCCGTGGCGAATGGGGCAATGTCATTGTTGATGGTCCGCTGGACGTGCGCACATCCGTTGACCCCGTGGCCTTGGCCGTAAAGGGCATCACTTCGCCCATCGAAGGACGTGCCGATGTGCTCATATTCCCCAATCTCGAAGCTGGCAACACGTTCTACAAGACCCTTTCCTTCTTCGGTTCTGCCCCAATTGCAGGCATCTTATGCGGTGCAAAATGCCCCGTTGTGGTCAATTCCCGTGGCGATGACGCCAGCTCCAAATTTTACAGCCTTGCCTTTGCCGCCACCGTTGTGGCACAATCGTAAAAAAAGCCTTTGCTTATGCGCATTTTAATCATCAATCCCGGTGCTTCGAGCACTAAAATTGCGGTTTACGAAGACGAGCAAGTCACCCTTTCTCGCAACCTTCAACATCCAGCAGAAGAGTTGCGCCAATTTGGAGACACCATCCACCAATATGCCTTTCGCCGTGATGTCGTGCTCTCAACGCTCAACGAGGCCGACATCCCCTTGGAGTTCGATGCCATCATGGCGCGGGGCAGTCTCACCCGTCCTTTGATTGGTGGGGTTTATCGGGTGACAGACGCCCTCGTGGAGGACACCCGCAATGCCAAGTCGCAACATCCGTGCAACCTTGGCGTACTCATCGCCCACGAGTTCACCTCTCTGTGGGGCTGTCCTGCCTACATGGCCGATCCAGCCTGCGTGGACGAACTCATGCCAGAGGTGCGCATCACAGGCTTTCCTGAGATTGAGCGACGCGCCCTATGGCACGCTCTCAACCACAAGGCTGTGGCACGACGCTACGCCCGTGAACGGGGCTGTCGCTATGAAGATCTCCGTCTCATCGTCTGCCACCTCGGTAGCGGCACAACCATAGCGGCCCATCTTTATGGCCGTGCCGTGGACACAAACAACGGACTCGATGGCGAAGGACCGTTCTCCATGTTCCGTTCTGGCTCACTCCCTGCCCGTGACGTCATAGAGCGGTGTTTCCGGGGCGTCTTCACTGAGAAGCAAGCCATCGACTACATCAAACAGTCGTCGGGCGTCTTTGCCCATCTCGGCACTGGCGATATGCGCGAAGCCATGCGCCGCATCGAAGCAGGCGACGAGCATGCCCGTCTCATTGTCGATGCGATGCTCTACCATACGTCCAAAGACATCGCCGCCCTTGGTGCAACTTTTGAGGGCCGTGTAGATGCCATTCTCCTCACGGGCGCACTCACACATGCTCCCTATGTCGTGGAGCGCATCCGTCAGCGCGTTTCTTTCCTCGCTCCTGTGGTGGTCTATCCCGGCGAGGATGAGATGCAGGCCTTGGCCGACAGTGCTTTTGCTGTGCTGCGTGGCGATCGAGAAGCCATCGACTACCACTCCTAACGCCCCACCGTCAAAGTTCATTACTATGCAACAGATATTAGTGATCAACCCCAGCACGGCCTACACCCGCTTGGCTGTTTTCGAAGGCCGTCAGCCTATCTTTTTCCGAAAGGTGTTCCACGATGCTGAAAAGCTATCGGCCTATGCCCACACCATCGATCAAGAAGACTTGCGTTATGCCGACATTTGCAAGGCATTGGAGACCGCAGGCGTAGCTCTCAACTTCGATGTTATCATTTGTCGCGGAGCACTCATCCGGCCTTTGGAAAGCGGCACATACAACATTACGGAGCAAACTTGCATAGAGGCACGCACCATCGCCCGCCCCCACCCTGTCAATCTCGGCGTGCTCTTGGCCTATCGCTTGGCACAACAGTTGCCCCACTGTCAGGCCATCACCGCCAATCCGGGTATGGTCGATGAGCGCACCGACCTTGCTCGCCTTTCGGGCGCACCGGGCTTGAAGCGCACCGCCGTATGGCACACTCTCAACCAAAAGGCCGTGGCGCAACACTATGCCACCGAACGCGGACTTCGCTACGAGAACCTCAGTCTCATCGTCTGCCACCTCGGCATGGGCGTGAGCATCGCCGCACACCACCATGGCCGTGCCATCGATGTCAATAACGCCTTGGATGGCGAAGGGCCGTTCTCCCCAATGCGCTGTGGCACTTTGCCCGTGGGCGATCTCGTTCGTCTCTGTTTCAGCGGGCAGTACACAAAGGAAGAATTGTTGGAGAAAGTGACCAAGAAAGGCGGTTTGATGGCCTACTTCCAAACCTCCGATGTCGAGGCCTTGGCCAA
>JALFTM010000070.1 GCA_022788345.1 Bacteroidales bacterium | reverse complement strand
GTGGTGACGGTGCTGGCCAATCTGTTAGCACCTCGCAGCTTCAATGCGCAGAAGGAAGAACCTTTTGAGAGTGGTATTCCCACACGTGGTAAGTCGTGGATGCAATTCAAGGTAGGTTACTATCTCTTTGCCATCCTCTTCCTCATGTTCGATGTGGAAACCATGTTTCTCTTCCCCTGGGCAGTGGTGATGAAATCTATGGGAGCAGCAGGCCTTGTGGCTGTGCTGTTCTTCCTGTTTATCTTGGTATTGGGCTTGGCATATGCTTGGCGTAAAGGTGCACTCAAATGGCAATAAAGAAGGCAACAATCAAGTCCATTCCTTACGAGGAATTTAAGGACAACGCAACGTATGAGCAGTTGGTACAAGAGTTGAACGCCAACGGTGTGAACGTCGTGGTGAAAAAGCTGGACGACCTCTTCGACTGGGGACGTAGCAACTCGCTGTGGCCTTTGACCTTTGCCACCAGCTGTTGTGGCATCGAGTTCATGGCCGTCTGCGCCGCTCGCCACGACATCGCCCGCTTCGGATTTGAGGTCACTCGCAACTCACCCCGCCAAGCCGACGTCATCCTCGTCAGTGGCACTATCACCACGAAAATGGCTCCCGTTTTGAAACGTCTTTACGACCAAATGGCCGACCCCAAATATGTTGTGGCCATCGGTGGCTGCTCCATCAGTGGCGGACCTTTCACCAAGAGCTATCATGTAGTGATGGGTGTGGACAACATCATTCCTGTAAACGTTTATGTGCCGGGCTGTCCGCCCCGCCCCGAATCGTTCCTCTACGGTATGATGCAACTTCAACGCATCGTGAAGGTCGAGAACTTCTTCGGCACAACCAACCGCAAGGAGCGCGACCCCTTCAAGGCACAATCTAAGGAACGTCAAGCAGAAATCATTAACCAAGAGGAAAAGGCATGATATTAGATCCCCAACTCATTGCGCCCTCGGCTCTCAAAGCCACTATGGCGCAACTCAAAGCCGAAGGCTTCGACTTCCTCGTTCATCTCACGGGTATGGACTGGGGAGAAGAAGGCTTTGGCGTGGTGTATCAACTTGAGAACACCACCACTGGCGAACACCGCTCCTACCGCACCGTGACAGCCGACAGAGAACACCCCATGCTCCCCACCGTGTCCGACCTTTGGGAGATTGGCAACATCTACGAAAGAGAGGTTTACGACTTCTTCGGCATCATCTTCACAGGGCATCCCGACATGCGTCGCATCTTCTTGCGTGAAGACTGGGTGGGCTATCCTCTCCGCAAAGATGACAAGACAGAGGAACAGAACCCTTTCAAACTCGAAAATGCCGAGTTGGCCGACACAACCACACAGTATGACGTACAGGAAGATGGCACTGTGACCACAAAGCAGAACATCGTCTTTGAAGAAGACGACTATGTCATCAACTTCGGCCCTCAACATCCCTCAACCCATGGTGTGCTCCACTTCCGCATTGCCGTAGAGGGCGAACGCATCAAAAAGATAGACCCCGTCTTGGGCTATATCCACCGAAGCATCGAGAAAATCAACGAGGGTATGACCTACCCTCAAACGCTTGCCTTGACAGAGCGCATGGACTATCTCAGCGCGATGCAGAACCGCCACGCGCTTTGCATGGTCATCGAGCAAGCCATGGGGGTAGAAGTGAGCGATCGCGTGCAAGTGATCCGTACCATCATGGACGAATTGCAGCGCATCGATTCCCACCTACTCTATTTCTCTTGCCTTTGCCAAGACATGGGGGCTACAACACCTTTCCTCTACGGTTTCCGCGACCGCGAGCTGGTGCTCGACATCTTTGAAGAAACCACAGGCGGTCGCCTCATCTTCAACTACAACACCATTGGCGGTGTGATGCACGATCTGCATCCCAACTTCTGTCGTCGTGTCAAGGAGTTCATCCCTGTGATGCGTAAGAATTTGAAAGAATATCACGACATTTTCACGGGTAATGTTATCTTCCAAAATCGCTCAAAAGGCGTAGGCGTGCTGACCAAGGAGGAAGTGATCAATTTGGGCTGTACGGGTGGCACTGGCCGCGCCGCAGGATGGCACAACGACTTGCGCAAGCTCCGTCCTTATGCTGCCTACGATCGTGTCGACTTCAAGGAAATCACCTTCACCGAGGGCGACAGCTTCGCCCGCTACATGGTGCGCTTGTTGGAAATCGAAGAAAGTTTGCACATCATCGAGCAACTCATCGACAATATCCCCGATGGGGCAACGCAAGAGAAGATGAAGCCTATCATCAAAGTGCCAGAAGGTCGCTTCTACGCAGCAGTAGAAAGCAGCCGCGGACAGTTCGGCGTTTATCTCGAAAGCAACGGCGACAAGAGTCCCTATCGCTTGCACTACCGCTCCGTGGGCTTGCCATTGGTTTATGCCATGGACAAGGCTTGTCGTGGCAACTTCATTGCCGACTTTGTGACCATTGGAGGTACGTTCGACTACATCGTGCCTGACGTTGATAGATAAAAACACAAAAAGAATATGTTCGACTTTAGTATCGTCACACAATGGATACATAGCTTCCTGCTGACCACACTCGGCCTGCCCGAATGGCTCACCATCCTTACGGAGAGCGTTCTCGTGGCTTTGGTGATCATCACACTCTATGCTATCTTCGCCATTGTTCTTATTTATATGGAGCGCAAAGTCTGCGCTGCGTTCCAGTGTCGCCTCGGCCCTAATCGTGTGGGAAAATGGGGCTTGTTGCAGGTGTTCTCCGATGTGTTCAAGATGCTCCAAAAGGAGATTATCAAGATGCGCAACTCGGACCGCTTCCTGCATGACCTCGCCCCTTACTTCATGGTGGCGGCCAGTATGATTACCTTTGCTTGCTTGCCTTGGAACAAGGGAGCACACATGCTCGACTTCAACATCGGTATCTTCTTCATCCTTGCCATCTCTTCGGTGAGCGTAGTGGGTATTCTCTTGGCAGGTTGGGGTAGTAATAGTAAGTATCCCCTCATCGGTGCGATGCGTTCTGGCGCACAGATTATCAGTTACGAACTTTCCATCGGCTTGACCATGCTCACCGTAGTGGCCATGACTGGTACGATGCAGATTTCGGAAATCGTGGAACAGCAGTATGAAGAGGGGTGGAACCTCTTCCGTGGCCACATCCCTGCCATCATCGCCTTCATCATTTATTTGATTGCAGGCAATGCAGAGTGTAATCGTGGTCCGTTCGACTTGCCCGAAGGCGAAAGCGAACTGACGGCAGGTTACCACACGGAGTATTCAGGTATGCACTTCGGCTATTTCTACTTGGCCGAATACTTGAACCTATTCATCACAGCAGGTATCGCCACAACGGTATTCCTCGGCGGCTGGTCGCCACTGCACATTCCCAGCTTCGATGGTTTCAACCATATTATGGACATGGTTCCCGGTGCAGTATGGTTCATCGGTAAAACAATGTTCGTAGTCTTCCTCCTCATGTGGGAGCGCTGGTCTTTCCCCCGCTTGCGCATCGACCAAATCCTCACATTGGAGTGGAAATACCTGATGCCTATCAGTTTGGTTAACCTTCTGCTGATGGCCACCCTCGTGGCTTTCGGTCTTCACTTCTAACGCTTAACAGACAATGAGTAACCATCAAGAAAACTCCTACTTCGGAGGATTGTTCTCAGGCATCAAGTCGCTGGCCATTGGTCTGTACACCACGATGCGTGAGCTGTTCGTCAAGAAGATTACGCAGGAGTATCCCGAAAACCGGGCAGAGCTCAAGATGTTCGACCGCTTCCGCGGCTCGCTCATCATGCCCCATAACGAAAACAATGAGCACAAATGTATCTCTTGCCACCTCTGCGAAAAGGCTTGTCCCAACGACACTATCAAGGTGATTGATGAAGTCATCGAAGTGGACGGTAAGAAGAAAAAGATTTTGGGTGTCTATGAGTACAACCTCGGCAAATGTATGTTCTGCATGCTATGCACACAAGCTTGTCCGCAAGATGCCATCGAGTTTGACCAAAGCTTCGAGAACGCCGTATTCGACCGTAACGTATTGAACATGCGTCTCAATGCCGAAGGAAGCAAGTGTGTGGAACGCAAGCCCGCGCCCAAGCCAGCTCCAGCCAAGCCTGTAACGGCACAGTCTGAAACAACGGCTACGCCGGCTCCAGCTACGGCTACGGCAAATGAAGTCAAAAGTGAAAGTCCAACCCCCGAACCTGTGGTAACACCTAAGAGTGAGACCTCAGCTGACAAGGAAAACTAAACAATCATGGATTCACATAATATAGCATTCGTTATTCTCGCTGTCATTGTGAGCTGTATGTCCATTATGACAGTTGCCACTAAGAGCATCATGCGCTCGGCCACTTACCTCTTCTTCACTCTCCTCGGCACGGCAGGGCTTTACTTCTTGTTGGGCTACACTTTCCTTGGAGCAGTGCAAATCATGGTATATGCTGGCGGTATCATCGTGCTCTATGTGTTTGCCATTTTGCTCACTCGCGGAGTGAAAGACAAACTCTCGGAAAACTCCGTGGCAAAGATTGTTTCTGCTGGTCTCCTTAGCTTGGTAGGCTTGGGCGTTTTCCTTTTCCTCTTCATGACTTACCAATTCAAGGCACAAGTGCTCACCGCTCCCACGGAAAGCATCCTCTCGATGGACACCATCGGCACAGCCCTTCTCTCTGCCGACGAGAAAGGCTACCTCCTCCCCTTTGAGGTGGTCAGCCTCTTGCTCCTTGCCTGCATCGTGGGCGGATTGGTCATTGCCCGTAAACGCTAAAATAGTAGATAGAATATGATACACCTTGAGTATTTCCTCATTGTCTCTGCTATTATGATGGCGGCAGGCATCTTTGGCTTCTTGACACGCCGTAGCACCTTGGCCATTCTCTTGAGCATCGAGCTCATGCTGAACGCCACGGACTTGAATTTCGCCGTGTTCAATCGCCTCCTCTTCCCCGATGGCAACGAAGGCTTCTTCTTCGCCCTCTTCTCTATTGCTATCTCGGCAGCAGAGAGTGCCATTGCCATCGCCATCATGATAAACATCTACCGTCACATCAAAGACATTTCGGTAGAGAAGTTGCAACAAATGAAGTGGTAGGCGGTCTGCTTTCCGCTATCTAACACAATAGATCAATGGATTATCAATATACCCTTTTGATTATACTCCTGCCCTTGCTCTCATTCCTTATTATCGGATTGGGCGAGCGTTGGCTGAGCCACAAAGTTGCAGGATTGATTGGTACGACTTCGCTGGGCATCACCGCCATCCTTTCGGCCTACACGGCGATTTCCTACTTCACAGCCGATCGCGTGGAGGGCATCTATCAGACCCTCGTGCCTTACAACTTTAACTGGTTGCCCTTCCACGACATGGGCTTGCACTTCGATATGGGCATCATGCTCGACCCCATCTCGGTAATGATGCTGGTGATTATCACCTCCGTGTCGCTAATGGTGCATATCTACTCATTCGGCTACATGCACGGCGAGAGAGGCTTCCAACGCTTTTATGCTTTCCTCTCACTCTTCACCATGTCGATGCTCGGCTTGGTAGTGGCCACGAACCTCTTCCAAATGTATATGTTTTGGGAGTTGGTGGGCGTATGCTCCTACCTCCTGATTGGCTTCTACTATACAGAGAAAGCAGCCATTGCAGCCTCTAAGAAGGCATTCATCGTAACCCGTTTTGCCGACTTGGCTTTCCTCATCGGCATTCTCGTTTTCGGCTACTATACCCAATCGTTCGCTTTCGACTTCACCCAAAGTGCAGTTTACCTCAATGGGGCTGCACCAGCAGTGACCGTTGAATATAGCAAAACCCTTGCCGGAGCGGCGTTTATCCTTCCCACAGCCTTGTTCCTGATGTTCATTGGCGGTGCTGGTAAGAGTGCGATGTTCCCTCTCCACATCTGGTTGCCCGATGCGATGGAAGGCCCAACGCCTGTGTCGGCTTTGATTCACGCGGCCACGATGGTCGTAGCAGGTGTCATCCAAGTGGCACGTCTCTTCCCACTTTGGGTGGAATACGCTCCTGAAACGCTCCACATTGTGGCTTGGATTGGTGCCGCCACAGCTTTCTATGCCGCTGCGGTGGCTTGTGTGCAAAGCGACATCAAGCGCGTATTGGCTTTCTCAACTATATCGCAGATAGCCTTTATGATTGTCGCCTTGGGAGTTTGTATGCCTGGACACGAGCACGGCGTCATCGACAACCACGCCAGCTTGGGATACATGGCCTCGCTCTTCCACCTCTTCACACATGCGATGTTCAAGGCCACCTTGTTCTTGGGTGCAGGTTGCATCATCCACGCTGTGCATAGCAACGAGATGAGCCACATGGGCGGTTTGCGCAAATATATGCCTATCACGCACATCACTTTCCTCATTGCCACCCTCGCCATTGCAGGCATTCCACCTTTTAGCGGTTTCTTTTCTAAGGACGAAATCCTTGCTGCCGCTTTCCACTACTCGCCCATCATGGGCTGGGTCATGACTGGCATTGCAGCCATGACGGCTTTCTATATGTTCCGTGTTTATTATGGTATCTTTTGGGGCAAGGAAAACGAGCACTACAAAGAGCACACTCCTCACGAACAACCCCTTGTGATGACCTTGCCGCTCATCTTCCTCACCCTCTTCACCTTCGTGGGTGGATGGGCCATCCCCGGTAGTTTCGGTTCGCTCATCAGCGCTACGGGCGAGGCCTATCACATCCACCTCGACCCACAAATAGCCATCACCTCGGTAGTCATTGCCGTGTGTGCCATTGCTTTGGCCACTTGGATGTATGCCCGTCCCACACAACCTGTGGCCGATCGCTTGCAGAAGAATTTCTCATCGCTCCACACTTGGGCTTATCACCGCTTCTACATTGACGAGGTCTATCAGTTTGTAACGCACCGCATCATCTTTGCTTACGTATCACGCCCCATCGCATGGTTCGACCGCCATTGCGTAGACGGTTTCTTTGACTTCCTCGCTTGGGGTGCGAACCGCTTGGGTTATAGCATCCGTGGCCTCCAAAGCGGTAGCGTACAACGCTATGCCTTTGTGTTCTTCCTCGGCACATTGTTGCTCCTCATCCTTATGATTCTCTAACAACGAGCCCTCCCTGCCGATGGCCCTTGGGCCATTGGCAAGGAGACAGAAATAGCATAGATTATGAATTTCCTTTCCATTTTCGTACTCATCCCCTTGTTGATGTTGCCAGCCT
The DNA here is from genome assembly GCA_022788345.1 of Bacteroidales bacterium. Taxonomy (GTDB): domain Bacteria; phylum Bacteroidota; class Bacteroidia; order Bacteroidales; family Bacteroidaceae; genus Alloprevotella. Next base: position 5,547 of record JALFTM010000070.1, on the reverse strand, counting down.
TGTGGCTCTGTCGCAACATCAAGGGACTGCGCGCTGTCATGGTGACGGGTAGCACTGCGTTGCTCATTGCCGCCGTGTGGCTCGTGTTCAAATTCATCGGTGACCGCGCCGCAGGCATGACGGACGAGTTCCTCTACACGGCCTCTGTCGATTGGTTCACACCCCTGCACATCAAGTATGCCGTTGGCGTAGATGGCATCTCTGTAGCCATGCTCCTACTTTCGGCCATCATTGTTTTCACGGGCACTTTCGCCTCTTGGAAAATCAACCCTCTGCCCAAGGAGTATTTCCTATGGTTCATCCTCTTGAGCCTCGGCGTGTTCGGCTTCTTCATTTCGGTAGACATGTTCACGATGTTTATGTTCTACGAAGTAGCCCTCATTCCTATGTACTTGCTCATCGGTGTTTGGGGCACAGGCCGAAAAGAGTATTCGGCCATGAAGCTCACCTTAATGCTCATGGGTGGTTCCGCTTTCTTGATGTTCGGTATCTTCGGCATCTTCTATGGTGCAGGCGGACAAACAATGAATGTCTTTGAAATTGCCCATCAAACAGGTGGCGCACATGCCATCGACTTCAGCGCCCAATGCCTCTTTTTCCCCTTGACTTTCATCGGCTTTGGTGTGTTGGGTGCACTTTTCCCTTTCCACACATGGTCGCCCGACGGTCACGCCTCAGCCCCAACGGCTGTGTCCATGCTCCACGCTGGCGTTTTGATGAAGCTCGGAGGCTATGGATGTTTCCGCATTGCCATGTATCTCTTGCCTGAAGGCGCACAAGAGCTATCTTGGATTTTCCTCATCTTAACGGGCATCTCTGTGGTTTATGGTGCACTTTCAGCTTGTGTACAAACCGACTTGAAATACATCAACGCCTATTCGTCCGTATCTCACTGCGGTCTCGTGCTCTTCGCCCTTTTGATGCTCAACAACACAGCAGGTTCGGGCGCTATCATGCAGATGCTCTCTCACGGATTGATGACTGCTCTGTTCTTCGCCCTCATCGGTATGATTTACGGACGCACACACACACGTGACATCCGCGAGCTAAGCGGTCTGATGCGCATCATGCCTTTCCTCTCTGTCGGCTACATCATTGTGGGCTTGGCCAACCTCGGCCTACCCGGCTTCTCTGGCTTCGTGGCAGAGATGACCATCTTCGTTGGCTCGTTTCAGAACAACGACACATTCCATCGCGTGCTCACCATTGCAGCCTGCTCCAGCATTGTTGTCACAGCCGTGTATATCCTCCGCATGGTGGGTAAAATTCTCTATGGCAAATGCACCAACGAGCATCACCTCCAACTCACCGATGCCACTTGGGAAGAGCGTTTCTGCGTGGGCTGTCTCATTGCCTGCATTGCTGGCCTTGGTTTGTTCCCCGGTTGGGTGAGCCACCTTGTCCACGATGGCGTTGCGCCCATCATTCATCAGTTGGGTGCTGTGGCACACACCGTGTCGCAAAGCAATCCTTTCCTTTAATGTCACCCCTTCTTTAGTAGAAAATAAAGACAATGGATTATTCTCAATTCCTTTATATGCGTGAAGAGCTTGTGCTGATCGTAGCCATCGTGGTGCTCTTCCTCGCCGACCTCTTCTTCTGCACCGACCGCAAAAGTGGCCGTGGGGTGTACAACACTCCTCTTCCCGCCATCCTCATGGGTTTGGTCACTATCGCCAACGCCGTGCCTTGCTGCATGGAAAGCTTTGAGCTATTCGGTGGCATGTATCAACACACGCCAATGATGTCTTTGGTGAAGACAGTGCTCAACTTGGGCACACTCATCGTCTTCCTCATGTCGCACAAATGGCTGAGCCGTGAAGAAAATTTGGTAAAGCAAGGCGAATTCTATCTCCTCGTGATGTTCACCCTTTTGGGTATGTACTTCATGATTTCGAGTGGCCACTTCCTCATGTTCTTCATTGGACTTGAAATGGCGAGCATTCCTGTGGCCGCTTTGGTGGCTTACGATAAATATCGCTTCACGAGTGCCGAAGCAGGCGCAAAGTTCATTCTCCTTGCCCTCTTCTCTTCAGCCCTTTTGCTCTATGGCGTATCGTTCCTCTATGGTCTCACGGGCACTCTTTATTTTGAGGGTTTGGCCACAAAGATGACTTTCAGCTACCTCGGCGTGGGCGCACTCCTGCTCTTCATTGCAGGCATGGGTTTCAAGATTTCGCTTGTTCCTTTCCACCTTTGGACGGCCGACACCTACGAAGGCGCACCCACCACCGTGACGGGCTATTTGAGCGTAGTGTCTAAAAGCTCTGCCGCCTTTGTGCTCTTCGTTCTCTTGGCAAAGCTCTTCCCCACAGGTGAGTATGCCGCTGCTTGGCAAACGGCTCTTTTTTGGATCGTCATCGCCAGCATCACCATCGCCAACCTCTTTGCCCTCCGCCAGCAGAACATCAAGCGCTTCATGGCCTTCTCCGCCATCTCGCAGGCAGGCTACATCGTGTTGGCCATTCCCGGCACAACGGCACAGGGCATGACAGCCCTCGTTTTCTACCTCTTGGTTTACATGGCCGCCAACCTCGGTGCATTCACCGTGATGACCTCCGTGGAGCAAAGCAGCAATCAAGTGACCATCGACAGCTACAACGGGCTTTATAGCACCAATCCCAAGCTCTCGTTCATCATGACACTCTGCCTTTTCTCCTTGGCTGGTATTCCACCTTTCGCAGGCTTCTTCTCGAAGTTCTTCGTTTTCATGGCGGCTTTCAACGCAGGGCAACATCTCTTGGTATTCATCGCTTTGGTCAATACCATCATTTCGCTCTACTATTACCTCCTCATCGTGAAAGCCATGTACATCAACAAGAGTGATGCGCCTATTGCCACTTTCCAAAGTGACGCTTACAGCCGTCTTGCCCTTGTGCTTTGCACCCTCGGTGTGGTAGGTCTCGGCATCGCAAGTTGTGTGTACAACTATATTGATGCCGTGAGCTTGCTCTAACTCTCGCAACATCAGCACACGGCAAGCCCCCCCTTTGGGCCTGATGCCTCGTGCAATGTTTCTGACACTAAAACAAGAATTTATGAAAAAGCTGGTGCTTCTCGCATGTTGTCTCGCCCTTGGTTTGGGCGCACATGCCCAGAAAAAAGGCCAACAAGCCTTTGGTGTAAACCTTTCTTATGCCGACGACTTTGAAACCGCAGGCTTTGGTGTGAAATATCAATACAACTTCACCAAGCGTGTGCGTGGCGAAGGTGCTTTCGACTACTTCTTTAAGCACAAAGGCCTCAAGGCTTGGGATCTGAATGCAAACGTACACTATCTTTTCCCACTGGACCGCAAGTTCACGCTCTATCCTCTCGCAGGTATGACCTTGGTACACCTCTCTGGCTGGGGCGACTCCAATAGTAGCTTTGGCATCAATCTTGGTGGTGGTGGCTCTTACGAAATCGACTCCAAGTGGCGTGCCAACATAGAAATGAAGTATCAAGCTTTCGATGGTGGTGGTCAGTTTGTTCCCAGCATTGGCTTGGCCTATAAGTTCTAACAACAGCGTGGCATTTATCCTCACACTGCATCTTTCTAACCATGTAACACCCTCTTTTGCCGTCTCCTATATGAATGGCAAGAGAGGGTGTTTGGTACGATTTGGGGTGGAGTGGCTTGAATGACAGACCAAGGTCAGCATCTGATACGATGCTACTTCATCATAAAAGAGAAAACGCCTATCCGTCGATAAGCGTTTTCTCTTACACAACTAACTAACGTAAATCTATGCGTATGCCCTTTTTGAGAATTTCCCAATGCTTTTCTTTAGACACACGGACAACGTGGGTATTCCTGTCTGTATAGAAGAAGTCTACATGCGGACTTCGATTGCCTAAATCACGAGGATAATAATACATCCACCCTTGTAATTGACAAATTCCATAAGGCACACTTGACCACCAGTCGCGCGCCTCCCATTGCAGTATTACAGGACAAGCAACATAACCTTTTGCACGATCATAACGAATTTCTTCTTCATAGGCAGCTTTCGCCGTAAAGTTTCGCCCCGATTTCGGAGAGATGACCTTGCTGACTTCGACTGTGAGTTTTGGGGCCAATGCGTCAAATGTCGCCCCATAAGCCCGTACGAGACGTTCGTGCTCTGTAAGTGGTCGGTTCGCCGAACGAGGCACATACTGACGTGTCAGACAAGAAGAGACTAAGAAGAGTAACGAAAGAGAAAGCAATAATCGTTTTATCATTCGTCTATAGAGTAAGAGTTACACCTTTTCCTAATTTCGCCCAATCCTTTGAAGAGGAAATTTTTACTACATGGCTATTCCGATTGTCATACATAAAGAACACTTTGCGAGAAGCTGGATAATAGTATAACCATCCTCCTACGCGACAATAGTTATAGTCTATGAGCTTTTTCAAATCGCGCCCTCTCCAAATCAAAACTGTACGAATAGCATAATAACCTTCACTCTTATTCTCAAAAACTTGTGAATAATCAAGTTGGCTATCTTCGCTATTCCCACTCATGGGCGTGAGTGTTTCGCTAAAATGCTGAGCCATTTTATTTGCCGCCAAAATAAAATAACCATCCATTGTCTCACGAATTTCGTCACGTCGCGCCTTGTCTGCCACTTCACCAATGGGCTTGGACACACTACGCGAAAGTTCCTCTTGTTGCTCAAAATCCTCATCCGTAGGAGAGACACAACTGCTGTTCAACAAACAGAAGGAAAGGCAAAACATTGCACAGAGAAATTTACACATCTTTTTCATTGTTCTTTGGTTTTAGTAATTTAATAATTGGGTATAAGAAGTTATTTACTCATTTTGCTACAAGGGTTGTGCTGTCATGGGAAAGATACAAGAGCTATCACATTGGCATCACAAAAAAATGGTTCACGCCATAGGCATAAGAGTTTTATCTTATGCCTATGGCGTGAACCAAAAGAAGATGTTTACCTTGTTTAAGGTGTTCGAGCGAATGCTCGAACACCCCATGGGGTGTTCTTTAAGAAAAGTTGCTTGAACTCTCGCATTGCTTGAACAGGACTATTTTCAGTGCAAAGATACAATGTTTATCACACTTGCACACTTTTTTCAAGAGTTTTTTTCTATCTTCTTGCGCCTTTTCAGTTTTACGCTTCGGTTTCAACTTCATAAGATGGGTTTTGACAGCTTGCTGTTATTTAGACTTCGCAACACTTCATTTGCATTTGGCGCACAAATGTATTATCTTTGCAACAGCAACAGGTGGCAAGCGGTCGAAAAGGCCGTTTACCACCTGTTTTTTTAGCCCAAACATCGCTTTTCTTCTTGCGCTTCCCGCTTTTTCTTCTTGCGCCTTTCGGAAAAACGCCAAGCTTTGGCGGTGGCAATGTGGGCGCAAGAAGAAAAAATAAGGAACAGCAAGTGTTAAACTTTGCTTATCGGCCTAAATGTTCATTGCCGTGTGGTGTTTTTCTACTGCGAAGCAAAACAAAACTATCTTATATACTTTCCGTTTCGAAAAAAGTCTGTACCTTTGCAAAGTCTTTACTACCCAAAATGAAAGCGAGTTTCCTCAAATAGTTTTCATTGAGACATTT
>JALFTM010000069.1 GCA_022788345.1 Bacteroidales bacterium | reverse complement strand
AAAGTGCTCTCGTCCAATCTAAGGGCAACTTTGCCCAAAGGACAATTGACGGCCCTCATTGGACGCAATGGGGCAGGGAAGAGTACGCTCTTGCGTTGTGTGGCTGCGTTGTCTGCGCCTTTGGCAGGGCGTGTGCTTTGGGGAGCAGACGATGCACATCGTTTGTCGCTTGGACGCCGTGCCAAGTTGTTGAGTGTGGTGCTGACAGAGCGTGTGGAAGTGCAACACCTCACCGTAGCCGATACTGTGGCGATAGGACGCACTCCCTATACGTCCTTTCTCGGTCGCCTTTCAGAGGACGACACCGCCATTGTGGAGCGTAGCATGGCACAGACAGGCATCAGGCATTTGGCACATCGGCCACTGACAGACTTGAGCGATGGCGAACGACAACGCACCATGATTGCCAAAGCCTTGGCACAGGAAACACCCCTCATCCTATTGGATGAACCCACTTCTTTTCTTGACTATCGGGCAAAAATTGACATCTTGAACCTGTTGCACGACTTGGCACATGGAGAAGGGAAAACCATTCTTTTCTCAACCCACGAAATTGAGCTGTCACTGCGCATGGCCGATCATCTTTGGCTCTTGAGAGAAGGCACGATGGGCACAGGTTCGCCCACCGACTTGAGCGCATCAGGAGAGTTGCAAGACTACTTTTCCCAAGATGGACTACAACTTGAGACGCAGACATGGCGTCTTTCACCACTTCCTACCATTTCACCAAACACTTCCGAACGACTATGATACTCTGTATTGCCGAAAAACCAAGCGTGGCACGCGACATCGCCCAAATACTCGGTGCCACGATGCAACGCCAAGGCTATCTTGAAGGGAACGGCTATTGTGTCACTTGGGTGTTTGGCCACCTCTGTGAATTGAAAGCTCCAGAAGACTATACGGAAGCTTGGAAGCGCTGGTCGCTGGGGCAGCTGCCAATGATTCCCCCCCGCTTTGGCATTCGTTTGAAGCACGATCAAGGCGTGGAACGCCAATTCAATGTCATTGCTTCCTTGATTGCACAAGCTGAACGCATCGTCAACTGTGGCGATGCTGGGCAAGAGGGCGAATTGATCCAACGCTGGGTGATGCAAAAAGCTGGAACCAAATGTCCCGTGGATAGGCTTTGGATTTCGTCGCTCACGGAAGAGGCCATTCGTGAAGGCTTCCAATCACTCAAACCGCAGACCGATTACGATTCACTCTATCAGGCTGGGCTATGCCGCGCCGTAGGGGATTGGCTCTTAGGAATGAATGCCACACGGCTTTATACACTGAAATATCGCCCTTCGCAGTATGGCCAACCGCCGTTGTCGATAGGGCGTGTGCAAACGCCCACTTTGGCACTGATTGTGGCACGACAACATGAAATAGAAAACTTTGTACCTGAGCCTTATTGGGTTTTGACCACGCTCTATCGGGACACGACTTTCACGGCCGTGATGGCGGACCCTAATGACGACGAGCCTGCGGACGACTCACCAAAAGAGGGGAAAGCCGAAAAGCCTTTACGCCGTGGCTTTGCTACAGAAGCCGAGGGACAAGAGGCCATGGAGCGCATCAAAGAAATGCCTTTCACCGTGAAGACAGTGCAGAAGAAGAAAGGGAGCGAAGCTCCGCCCCGTCTCTTCGATCTCACTTCTTTACAAGTGGAATGTAACAAGAAGTTTGGTTATTCGGCCGACCGCACCCTACAGCTCATACAAGCTCTTTATGAGAAAAAGGTGACAACCTACCCCCGCGTAGATACCACTTATTTGAGCGATGATATATATGGCAAATGTAAAGGCATTCTCAATGGTATAGCTCCACAATATGGCGACTTGTTGGCACCCCTGCGAGGTGCGACCTTGCGCAAGAGCAAAAAAGTGTTCGACTCTTCTAAGGTGACAGACCACCATGCCATTATTCCGACAGGACAACGCGCTGACACCCTCCTTGAGGACGAGCGAAAAGTGTTTGACCTTGTGGCACGTCGCTTCATCGCTGTGTTCTATCCCGATTGTCTTTTTGCCACGACCACAGTGTTTGGCGAGGCCGCCGATGTGCCTTTCAAGGCAACGGGGAAGGTGATTTTGCAAGCAGGTTGGCGTGAAGTTTTTGTCAAAGACGCTGTGGCCAACGAAGAAGAGCGCAATGAAGAACGCAACGAGGAGGAGCGCACTTTGCCCGAATTTGTTCAAGGAGAAATGGGAGCGCACACACCATCTTTGGCGGAGAAGAAAACGCAACCGCCCAAGCCCTACACCGAAGCCACATTGTTGAGGGCAATGGAAACCGCAGGGCGCAATGTCGAGAGCGAAGAGTTGCGCGAAGCGCTGAAGGAGAATGGCATTGGTCGTCCATCGACACGGGCGGCAATTATAGAAACTCTATTCAAACGGCAGTATATCCAAAAGCATCGTAAAGCTCTTTATGCCACAGCAACGGGTGTAGAGCTGATTTCGCTCATCCAAGAAGATTTGCTCAAAAGTGCCGAACTGACAGGACTTTGGGAGAAGAAGTTGCGTGAAATTGAGCGTTGCGAATACGATGCTACGGCCTTTGTGGAGGAACTCAAGCAGATGGTGACAGACATTGTGTTACAAGTATTGGCAGATAATAGCAATCGCCGTATTGCCAATACCATTGTTGAGACTCCATCGGTAAAGAAAGGGCGTAAGCCTGAGGCTTCTGACGTGGAGAATGCAACGAAGCCCAAACAGAAGCGCTTGCGTGAAGGTAGCGTTTGCCCTGCATGTGGGGAGGGGAAACTCATTCGTGGCAAAACGGCCTTGGGATGTTCTCGTTGGAAAGAGGGGTGCAACTTCCGAAAACCTTTGAAGAAGTAGAATCAGAAAGATCTAATAATCCGCCTTTAGTGGGTGAAGAAATGCTTCAGCCCGCTAAAGGCGGATTATTGTTGCCTCTGGGATAGGAGACTCTTGTGCAACGAGACACGGTGTCTTAGGCGTGTACGAGCGTACCTATATTTTCGCCAGAGAGCACCCGTTGAAGATTGCCTACGATGTCCATATTGAAGACATAGATGGGGAGTTTGTTCTCCTTACACATGGCAGTGGCGGTGATGTCCATTACCCGAAGGCCACGTTGCAACACTTCATCGTAAGAAATGGTGTCGAACTTTGTTGCCGTAGGGTCTTTCTCTGGATCGGCAGTGTAGACGCCATCGACACGAGTGCCTTTGAGCATGACATCCGCTTCTAACTCGATGCCACGGAGAGAAGAGCCTGTGTCTGTTGTGAAATAGGGGGAACCTGTGCCACAGCTGACAATGACAACTTCGCCACGTTCCATAGCGGCAATAGCATCCCATTTGTTGTAAAACTTACCGATGGGTTCCATGCGAATGGCCGTGAATACTTGGCTTTTCACCCCCTGCGCACCGAGTGCAGAGCTAAGGGCAAGAGAGTTGATGACAGTGGCACACATGCCCATTTGGTCGCCTTTGACACGGTCGAAGCCTTTGCCTGCTCCCGTGAGACCGCGGAAGATATTACCTCCACCAATGACAATGGCCACTTGAACGCCCATAGAAAGAGCATCCTTTATCTGTGTAGCATACTCGTTGAGACGTTTCACGTCTATACCATAGCCTTGTTCGCCCTGAAGGCTTTCGCCACTGAGCTTGAGTAGGATGCGTTTGAACTTTTGCATATAAAAGAAATGTCGTTTGTATGTTGTAGTAAAATTGAGAAGCGTTGTTTGAAACGAATGGAAAGGAACTGGGGATGAGACACTGGCACTTATTGTGGCATGGCACTGCTTTGCACTTGTCCCAAGACACGAAGAAAATTCTTTCCCCAAATCTTTTCCAAATCTTCATAAGTGAGGCCTTCAGCGAGGAGGCGCATCGTGAAGTTAGGAAGCTCGGCTGCTGAAGCACACCCAAGCACTCCGCCATCGCCGTCGAAGTCGGAGCCGATGCCGACATGGTCGATACCTGCGACATCAATCATGTGGAGCAAATGGCGCACGGCATCATCGAGCGTTGCCTTACCATCGGAACGGAGGAAGCCTTGATAGAGGGTCACTTGTGCTACTCCACCCGCTTCTGCAAGGGTGCGGAGTTGGTCGTCTGTGAGGTTGCGCCCATGGTTGCAGAGCGCACGTGCCGAAGAATGGCTACAAGCAACGGGCACACGGCTACGAGCGATGGTTTCGTAGAAAGTCTCTTCGCCAGCGTGCGAAAGGTCGATGAGGATGCCTAAGCGGTTCATTTCATCGACAACTTCTCGTCCAAAATCGCTCAGTCCGCCATGTGTGCGTTCCGACCGCATGGCCGCATCGCAAATGGCGTTGTCGCCATTGTGACAGAGGGTGATATAACGCACGCCAAGGTCCTTGAAGTAGGCGACATTTGCAAGATCTTCGCCCAAAGCATAGCCATTCTCGATGCCGAGGAAGATGCTTCGTTGACCGTTGAGTTTGTTGCGGTAAGCATCTTCGGGTGCAAAAGCGAGCGAAATGCCTTCGCAATGAGCCACGAGGTCATGAATGCGGTGTAGCGTATTGGTGGCGCGACTATGGGCTATGCGATGCCCTTCTTCCGTAAGCGGTCCTTGTGGCAAATAGGCCACCATAAAAACTGCGTCCAAGCCCCCTTCAGTCATCTTATGATAGTCCACCAACACCTTTTCGTCCCTTGTCTCAAATCGGATGTCTTGGTGAAAGAACATGGGCGTGTCGGTGTGGGAATCGAGTGTAATGACTCCGAGACTGTTGTGGAAGGTGCGAGCGCGGCGATAAGTCTCGGCTCGTCGCACGAACCATCGGAAGAGGGAGAGAAAGGCATCATCGTTGTTGCTGATGAAGCATTCGGGATGCCATTGAACGCCCAAGATAGGACGCCCTTCGGTACTTTCCATTGCTTCAGCAACACCGTCGGCAGCGCAAGCCGTGATTTGGAAACGCTCGCCGGGTTCGTTGACGGCTTGATGGTGGAAAGAGTTGACCGCAAAGCGTTCTCCGCAAAGGCGATGGATGAGAGTACCTGCTAAGGCTTCCACATAGTGAGTTGCCGTGTGGCGAGGTGCTTGTTGCGAGTGTTTAAGGAGCGTGACATCGGGGAGGTCGGAGTGCAAATCTTGGTGCACTGTTCCGCCCAACGCCAACGCCAGCACTTGCATGCCTCGGCAGATGCCAAAGATGGGAAGTTGGCGGTCATAGGCCAAGCGAGTGAGCAGTAGCTCGCAGGCATCTCGTTCAGAGTTTATCTCACCGAGTTGCGACTTTGGGTCTTCATTCCAGTACAAGGGATTGACATCGGCTCCGCCTGAGAGTAAGAGGCCGTCGATGCGATCAAGGAGGGCAAGGATGGTTTCTTCGCTACTTGTTGGTGGAATGATAAAAGGCACACCACCTGCTGCCTCAATGCTTTTGTAGTAGCCTTCCAAAAGAGTGGTTTGGCCAGCATTGAAGTTACCAGAGATGCCGATGATGGGGCGAGTGATTGCAGCTATTGGGCTATGTGTCAGTGCTGAATAGTCGGCTTGGAAGTCGTATTGTGTCATCTGTTATTATTGGTGCAGAAAAGGAGAAAGCTGTCGGTGTTCGCTTCTTTTATGAAAAGGGTGGGCGGAGACATTTCTCCGAAAAAATACTTGCGCACAAGTTGATGAAAGAGAACGAGAGATGTAGCTTTGGCCACATCTCTCGCGAAGGTCATATCCCGTGGCCAAATTGCCAACTATGTTTCTTGATGTTCTTGGTTTAGCTGACGTTTGTAGCAGTGCTTGCGCTTAGGATTCATCGGAAACCAACCTTTTTCTACACGCTGCTTTTGCTCGAAGATTTCGATGATGCTCCAAAGCAACGAGAAGCCTGTGATGGCGAGCAGAGCACTCCAAAAAAGTTCCTTGCAAAGCAAGGCCGCGACAATGCAGGCGATGCCAGAAACAAGAAACACCCACCAATGTTTTGTCCCAAAGTAGTATTCGAATTTAATCACTACGGGATGGAAGAGGCCGATGACTAAGAAAGTGGTCAAACCAATGGCTACCCCTTGAAAAGAGAGGCTGTCAATAAGTTCTGTCATAGGGGATGTTATCAATCCTCTGCTTCCATTTCAGAACGTTTGCGACGACCGCGTGCACGGTGCTTCTTCAAGTCTGCTGAAGGAAGGATGGGAACTGGGCGGGCAAAGGTCTGCTCCAAAGAGATAAGGGTCTCCGTTGAAGTCACTCCGTCAATTTTTTGAATGCGTCGGTTGAGAAGCTCCATCAAGTGCTCATTGTTATGGCAGAAGAGCTTTACGAGCATTGTATACGAGCCTGTGGTGAAGTGACATTCTACGATTTCTGGAATGGTTTCCAGCTCGTTAGCCACTTGCTTGTACATAGAGCCACGCTCCAAGGTGATGCCAACGTAGGTACAAGTGGTGTAGCCCAATGCTTTGGGATCTGCAATGAAAGCAGAGCCGCGGAGCACATTTTTTTCTAACAAACGTTGCACGCGTTGGTGAACAGCAGCACGAGACACTTTGCAGGTGTCAGCTATTTCTGTATAAGGCACACGGGCATCAATGGTAATTACTTCTAAGATCTTCTGATCCAGTTCATCAATCTTTAGCATAGCAGATTTATTTATATTTCTTATAGTAGCAAAGGTAAAAAAAGCCTTTGATACGCCAAACTTTTTAGGT
>JALFTM010000068.1 GCA_022788345.1 Bacteroidales bacterium | reverse complement strand
TTATTAACGATTTCGGCAGAGAAAAAAGCTTTACTGGATTCTCTCCTTCAAGCAGTGGGTGTGAAGCGGGTGTTTTACACTGGAACAGATACCCAACCGGAATTTATGCAAGATACAATCTACTCTAAGCGAATAGAATTTCTCTACCATTCCTTTGGATTGTCTATCAGCGGAGGAACAAAGAAATATGTATATGCTCCTCATCTAAAAGAAATAATCTCACAATCTCAAGCATACGAAGATTCAATATATTATATAAGAAAAATAACCACTGAGGATTTAGATGAATTATCTAAGACTTATTTACAAGAAGTAGAATTGTATCGCCCGATAAAAGACGACTGGTACATTTGCTTAGAAAGGAGCAACTAAGAATAAAATAATTTATTCATTCTTGAGGTTTGAATATCAAATAACAATAAAATGAAAACATCTGTTTGAATTACCAAAATCCGACTATTAATATGTAATTAATAAATAGGCAATTAAGAAAGTAGAAGTGATACTATCTTTGATCTGTCCATAAAGCATCATAGAGGAGACCAAAGAGATTAAACACAAAATCTATACAGCATTGAATATAGATATTATTAAGGTTAGCCTATCCATACTCGTATAAGTGTAACAAAGCGAAACTTAAGCTTTGATACAGCAATAGTGCCCAGTGAAAGTCCCTACGAAATCATAAGCACAAGATTCCACAACAATGGCAGAAATACAAAGTAAGGTAACAACACATAACATGCGTTTTTGAGCAACCTATACCATTCGAACGAGATTTTTACGGCGTTAAAAGTCCATTCGATGGGAGTTAAAATGACGGAACGATTGTACGACAGCAAGGGTAACTTGCGCTCCTTTAAGGAGTTCCAAAAGGCGGTCGCACCCATCGCTTCGCGCCAAATGAGCTCGTGGTTTTGCATCGAATAAATCACCGCTGTGCATCGGGCACACCTCGCCTCAAACTCGAAAAAGTACACACTCCCCTTCTCTCGAAAAGTAGCTGTAAGGATGGTGTGTCTCGTCAAACAAAACTTTCGTAGTGGCGGACTGCACGATAAGGATAACATCGTTCTTTCCTTATCGTCCACTATTACGCCAAAGACACGACGTTAACATGGGTATTATCTGTATACTATTTACCTTACCATGATACGCAATAGGGTAATTATATGCCCAATAATCTATACAATGAAATTGAGCGATCATGCGCAATGATGCTGGACCACAGCTCGAAAAATATTAAACTACTCGGAATATGAAAAACGAGAATATATTATAGGTATATATGTACTGTTAGAGTAACGGATCGGGGACGGAGATAGTACTCGGTATAGTAACTCTCCATGTCACCTATGGAGCGAGAAGAGTAAGTGTGGATGTTAGTGAGATTATCGCCGTTGAGGTTGAACTCTATCTTCTTGGACAGCTTGAATTGCAAGCCACTGCCGATGAAGAGATAGTCTTTCTTCCCAGAAGATAAACTACTGTTGTGCGTATGGCTGGCATGGAGTTTTAAGAATAGGCGCGATGGTAACAAGCGAAGGCTTAGCTGGGCGCGCTGATTCAGCTCGTTGTAAGTAATTGTATGGTGAGGAGCGACCGAGCGTTGCCGTAGCCATGTTGTTCGATAATCTATGCGACAGCCACTTACGAGGTCAAAAGCCAATGTGCCTCGCAGGGCGTAACCCGTAGTACAATAGGTCGTGAGTACCGACTGGCGCAACATTTCACTCTTGCCCCATGAGCCTGTGGCAGAAAGCTCGATTTGCAGTGTTTGCCAATCGAAATCCTTGCGTCCATAAGCCGTCAGTGTATAGCGGTTGCTATGATTGGGCATATATGCTGCTTCTACGATAGTATTTGCCTGTGCGTCGAGCGTTGTGCCGTAGGCGATGTCGCTCCATGCGCGTTGCCAACCGCCTTCTATATGGGCAAACAAACTTGTGAAGAGGTCTTTGAATGCCACCTTGAACTGAGCCCCCGCACCGTAGTTGTCACTCAGTTTGGCACGATAGCGTGAGAGGCTACGGTAGTTCTGCATCACGTTAGCTGTGAGGAGCTTCATCCATGGAGTCTCGCTGGCAGAATAGTGGGCGCTCGCATTGAGTGTAAAGTGGTCTGTTGCCTTCCACAGCAGAGAGAACGAAGGTTGTACGTACAAGCGCAGGCGATGAGCATCAGTATTCTCGCCCGATATTGCTGCGTTGTTGAGATTGGTGTAGGTTAAAGCTACAGGTGCGCTGAGGGTGGTTTGAAAAGTACCGTTAGTATATTGTCCGATTGGTCCAAAATCGACACTCGCACGCAAGTGGCTCATGTCGCCATGAGGAGCAATGGGCATATCGGGGTGATTCAGTGTAGAAGTGAGTGCGGTGTAGGTCGTATTCAAGCTGGCTGAAGCGGAAATAGCCCACTTGCGGCTGCGGAGATCGCGCAACAGCCTGAAACTATTGATTGTGGAAAGAGCAGTAAGTTCAATATCTTGACGAGCTGTTCTATCGTCACCAATAGCAAGAGACTGCGGAGTGCTCGAAAGACTGTTGGTAGATACCCATTCAAAACCTCCACCCTTTGCTGTGCGATATACCCAGCGGGTGTTATTGATAAGTCCCAGTGAGCGATAGTGCAAGTCTTGTGAAATAGAAGACTCACCGTTAGTTCCATCCGCTAAAGAGGGTTGGTTATGCTCTGAACGAATACTCCCTCGTCCATCATCCCATCGTCCCCAAAGAGAGAGGGTGTTTTTGAGATAGCGGTACTGTTGATTTTTCTCGTAAACGAGTTGAAGATTAGCCGTATTGGTGTGCGTGCTATCGGCAATATTCTCAAGGAGCAACTGCTGAGTCCCGTCAGGCAAGAGGTAGGTGGTCTGTGAGAAAGACTGTCCATGCACGAAGTTATGACTGTAGTTGAAATTATAGTTTATCGTTGTGCTGTCAGACAACTTTACCAAGTTGTTGAAATTGACATTGTGGCGGTAACCAAACAAACTATTACCTACGGGCGGTGAGGCATGCTCCACAAGTGCAACCATACGCAAGTTTTCCCGTGAGGAGATGCCATAATGGTTTGTACCGATCTCATGTGTCCGACCTAAGTTGTCACCGCCATAACGTATCATGTGTTGCTTGCGTTTACCGAAGAACATTGCCTGGAGTGTCGTTTCCCACAAAAATCCATCGGCATATCCTCCAACGCCTAAAACAGCTGTTTTGCTCCAAACTCCCTTAGCCCGATCTTTGAGCTTCAAGTTAATGGCTGCATGCTCTGGTGGCGTTTGATCCTGCCGTGCACGGATGTGCTCGTGGTTCTCCAAAACCTGCACTGTTGCCACATCTTCAGCCTTGATGCCCTGCGTTGCCAAGTTGTAGCGTCCTTGCAACATGTCGAGGTTTTCAATGTAGAAATGGTTGATAGGCGTACCTTGATATTTGATGACACCGTTGTCCTCTATTGTAATGCCAGGCAACTGGCGTAGCACATCGCCAATCGAGCGGTCTTGTCCGCGGGTATAGGCAGAAACGAGATAATTCAGCGTGTCACGCCCTCCCCATAGTTTCTTCGATTTGACCAGTGCCTCACGTAGTACCTTGTTCTCCTCCTCTACGTTGAAATCGAAAGTTTGCGTTTGGGCTTTGATACGCACAACTTTCCGCTTGAGATTAAACCCTGTTACTCTAAGCAGAACTTCACTGAGATGGGTCGTCGTCTGTAGTGTGTAGCGTCCTTGCTTATCGGTTGTGGTATAAGCCACAATGCTGGAGTCAGATGGTTGAAGCATAGCAACAAGGCTACCCACCATCAATTCAGTACCGCATCGCACCTGCCCGCTCACGCTGATAGTCTGCTTTTGGGCATGGGCAGCGAAGAAGCTCAAACACAAAAGTAGAAATAAGATAATCCTTTTTGCCCAGTCAAGTGTGCAGAACCCAACAAGAGGTTTTAGTTTGAACTCTGCTGTAGCTATGAAGAGGCTGTTATGCACGAGTATGAAACGACTCATCTAAAGTCTCAAAAATCTAAAGGTTGGAATTTTGCTGGTTTCATTTCGAGAGGTATATTTCCTAAAAGCACATGCCCTCCCATGACAACCATACTCTCTATTTCGCTTGTCTTAATATAATAGCTGGGATTAGATAGGTAGTTCGGATTGCCAAAGATGCGATTGCGCAATTTCACAAATTTGGCACGTTCCGACTTTATTGTCCCTTCTGGAATTGTGTAAGTAATAGCCTCTTTCACTGGTTCAACCTTATTACACTCGAAGCGATGGATGCCGTCGTCGGATACCGCACGAACAATTAGTCCTGGTAGCCCGCCCAGTCGCCAAGGTCCAAAACGGGTTGGCAAGCTCTCGGCGAACCATACCGTCCAAGCTCTACCGCCATACGTACCAGTTGCTTTCTGACAAGGAAGTCCACAAATGGTGTCGCGCTCGGTCTGTAGATTCCAGCTTGCCTCTACTATCTTTTCTGTAGTAAGATAGCGATAAGGAGGAATCGTTTCAACAGAGGTCATCTTTCCCTCTGGATAGTTCTGCCAAGTTGTGGGCACATAGAGTAGTTGTTCGCTCTTGTCGTTCTCGCCACTGTGACGCTTCTGCCCCATAGTACATGCTATATCTTGCCCAACTTGTAAAGTCAACCCATAGCTCACCACAAAGTCTTCTCCCTTATTGTCGGAAGTTCGACAAGTATAGTCATAATAGGCTACTAAGAAAGTAGAAGTGATAGTATCTTTGACCTGTCCATAAACCATTATAGAGGAGACCAAAGAGATTAAACAAAAAACAATTCTATACAGCATTGAATACATAGTTATTATTAAAATTATCGTTAGCCTACCCACACTCGTATAAGTGTAAACCAACTATGTAAAAATTAGGCTTTGATACAACAATAGTGCCCAGTGATAGTCCCTACGAAACCATAAGCACAAGTTCCATTCCCCCATGAACATTGCATGGTCCATAGCGCGTTTTAGATGAAGGGATGAATGTACAGGTAATCTCATTTGTCCCACTTACAAATTCAACCTTTGACCTCGTGCAGAGTGGTTTGCAAGAAAGAGACAAAGCAGAGCAATTTAACTTTCTCATTATTCTCTCCGCATCGGTAGTGTCCCTAAAAAGTGTGTAAGCTCCAAAATTCGTATCTTAGAGGTTGAAACTAAAAAGCAGACAGAATAATGGAACTTACACGTGAACAAATTTTGGAATTTATTCTCAAAGCAACAAGTAACTCTGATTGTTTTAATCGGCTTATTGAGATAATTCTCAATAAGCTTGTTGCGATGCGAGAAGAGAACTTCTCTTGATGAAACAACAGATATTAGTGAGGAAGCACGAAAAGGTCTACATGACTAATTGTTCAAGTAAGAAACACTGAAGCCAGTAATTTTACTTTTGAAATAACCAAACTGGGAAAGTGGGAACACCAAGGTGCGATGGAGATACATGCGCCCCCTGTGGTTGTACATTTCCAAAGTGTAGGGCTGGGTCTTGACAAATGGCTCTACCTTGTCGCTGGGATTGGCAGAGTAGATGGGTTGGATACCGAGTCGCTCAACCAAGCGATCATTCTCAAAGAGGCGTACTTCTTTGTTGTCTCCTTCGATGGCAATTTTTACCGTCTTATTCTTAGGCAGGGTGTAGCGAAAACGAGCGATGTAATCTTCACGCTCAAAACTCAAAGAACCTGTCTTCGGATCTGAAAGATAGAAGGTGGCATGATTGGATTGACTCAGGATTGTGCCACGTTCCTCTTGCTGGGGCTCAACGGTGAATTCAACGCGGTAATTGTAGCCTATTTCCTCCACATTGGTCTTGCTGTTAGGTTGTGGAGCATCGTTCGTGTAGAGTGTGAGAGATTGCCCCTTAGGGTGATACTTGTAGCCTCGCACATTGATGCCGGGGGCTTCTTTCAGAGGCTTTCTAAGACTATCGAATTGGGCATACGAGAAAGTTACGTTTTTACCATTCCAAAACTTTGTGGAGAGCGTCTGTAGGGCAGGGAAGAGGCGGTGGTGTACATCTTTCACGGTGATACCATTGCCTGGGTGGTCGTTCCATACGGCAAACATTCCGCCCAAGATGGCAGGATCGCCGTCTTCCAATGTCTGATCCATTGTGGCTGGCGTGAAGTTCTTGTAGAGATACTCTTCGGGGAGGTAATCATAATAATACCCCGCTCCTGGCACAATGTAAGTGTAGCCATCTGGAATACTTATGAGCGGATAGCCTGCTTTCTTCATCGCGATAGGATCTGAGAAATCTCTCGACCACTGTGACATCCAAACGTTTTCGGTGGTCACAGGTGTTGTGCCCTTGGCATGCTTTAGCGATCCCCAAACAACGGCTGTCTTGCCAAACTTGTGCATATAGCGGATGTAGCGATCTGTGAAGTAGCGGAACTTTTCGACCACTTCTTGGCGAGCATTGCTATATTCATCTGTGCCAATGCCTACACGTTTGCCAACGAAGACGGGATTTTTACCTTCAAGATATTCGGCAAAGAGGCTATCGAGGAAGGTGTACACTTCAGGCTTCATGATGTCCAAGTGGTCGGCCCCATATTCTGCACTGCCGAGGGAGGGGCGATAATGTACGAAGGCTAAGGAATGGGCAGGGACATCGATTTCGGGGATAATCTCTACACCAAGGCTGTCGGCATAGAGTTGGAAGGCTCTGAACTCAGCCTTTGTGTAATGCCCATCTTTTGCCGTTAAGCCGGGAAAGCGTTCACTCTCAAGACGGAAAGCCGACTGCGTCTTGTTCCAATCATTGCCGAAAAACTGCTTAAACCCATTGTCATTGAGATGCACTTGAAGGGTGTTCATCTTATAGTACGCCATCACTTTGACGAGATCGCGGAGATAGCTCATGGGGAAGAACTTACGCCCACAGTCGAGGAGCAACCCACGAACAGCGTAAAGAGGGCTGTCCATCGTTGTACCCCGTGGCAGTGCATAGTTCTTAGCTTGTGCTTGCTCTGAGAGTTGAAGCAGAGTGCGTGTTCCCCAGTAGAGAGCTTTGGGAGTAGTCGCGGACACTTCTGCATTTTCACCGACATTGAGGCGATAGCTTTCTTTGGAAAGGCTTTTGTCTTTATTCAGTGAAAGGATAAAAGCACCGCTTTGAGGCTTCTTCTTCAATATCTGGAAGTTGATGTCCTTGCCCAAGAGCATCTTATAGTCCTGAATAAAAGCCTGTGCAACACGCTTCGCCTCTGCACCGCCTTCAATGTAAATGGTGCGAGGATTTGATGAGGGAACGAATTGTCCCTCCTTTGCCTGCCAAGTTTGTAATTCAGGAATAGTAAAGGGTTTTGTTGTTTGTGCAAAAGCTGTGAGTAGACCCAAAAAGAGGGTTACCAGAAACGTTGTTCGTAATGTCATAGGGATAATGGATTTTAAGAAAAGGGTAAGGCGAAAAGTCCATCAAGGAATAGAGACTTGCCTTAGAGAAAAAAGTTTCTCCGCTAAGTTTATAGCGGAGAAACAAATTGTATCAATGGAAGTTACTTTTCCAAATGCTTGCCATTATTGTCAATGTAGAGCCCCTTTTGGGTGGGTGCTACACGACGACCCGATAGGTCATAGCGTGGCAAAGTCTTAGTTGGCACACCGATTGTTGTCAAACCAGTGGGAGTATAGGTAATAGTGATATTGCCGTTTGCATCCAACACAGCAGATCCTTCCTTACCATCAACAATGAGTGGTTTCAAGAGAGCTTCTGTGAGCGTCTCAGAAATGTAAAGGCTGTTGCCTGTGCGTGCAAAAGCAGTGCCAGCGTATTCAGATCCAGTATATTGCACACCGCCCAAAGTAGGATCTTCAAGACCAACAACAGTCACTTTGTGCTCGTTGAAGCCTTTGGTGTAAGCACTATCTGTGATTTCTTCGATGGTGCACTCCCGATAAACCATGGTATAACCGCCGGGTTCTTCTTCGTAGAAGAAGCCAATGTTACCATTGGGCAGAAGCGTCATAGTAGAGTAGGCTGAACCCATATTGCTCACTTGCATACCTTTTCTCCAACCTGTGCAGAGATCGTCAGTGGTCATTTCTTTACCAGCTTTGTCAAGCTCTTTATAGAAGAAGCTAACATTGGCGCGTGTGGCAGCTGTTGGAACAGACTGCAAGAGCAGGTCTACTTTAGTGTCACCTTTCTTTACGCCACGAACAAGGAAAATTTCTCCGTTAGTGCCATTTGCACCGAAGGAAAGAGAGCGGTCGCCTGCTGCGTTCGAGAGCTTGGCTGTGCCCCAAGTTCCTTGACCATTTTCCACATCTGTAAAATGGAAGATATTCATAATGCGACAACCTGTCCAACGAGAAGAAAGAACGATGCTACCATCGCGCAATTCTTCCACTTTTGGCTCATCACATTGATTTTCTGCAGCAACGGTGCTACCAAGCTTTTTCCAAGTTACACCGAAGTCGTCGGAGTAAACCACAACATTGGTGCGGTAACGTTCTTTTTGAGTTGCAACGCAAGCGTAGACACGATAGTATTTATCTTTCTTATAAATACGAGACTGTACCATACGGCCTGATGCAAAGAAAGTGTTGTAAAGGCTTGTTCCAAAGAGTGAACCTTCACCGCTGTAGAATTCACTTGTAATGTCGGTCCAAGTCCAAGTGCGACCATTGTCCGTACTATGGTGGCGCACTACGGGTTGCAGGTTGGTTGGAGTGCCATTCCAGAAGACAACTTTACCGCCAACACTCATGATGAGGACTTCACCTGATTCACGATCGGCAGCGATAGCGGCATCACCAAAGGCATGAGCTACGTTTTCGTTGCCACCGATACCATCGCCATCGGCAATCATATATTCTTCGCTCCAAGTTTTGCCGTCCCATGAAGTTCCTGCGGTCGCACTACGTCGTGCCACGAGGTCTACCTCGCCGAAGCCAACATCGTTGCCATTGGGACGATAGTCGCTCACATTAAGAACATA
>JALFTM010000067.1 GCA_022788345.1 Bacteroidales bacterium | reverse complement strand
GAGGATGCTCTTGGCTGTGTCGTAGTCTTTTTGGCCGAGTTTGACGGCCATGAGGGTTGATGCGCCAATGCCCACCATCGCTCCAACAGCAGTGGTGATAGCCATCACGGGAGCAGAGAGTGCCAAACCTGCAATGGCTTCTTCCCCAACGGCTTGACCGATGAAAATACCATCTATGATATTATAGACGGAAGAGGCTGCCATCGCCACGATGGCAGGGGTGCAGTATTGCACCATCAGCTTCGTAATGGGGCGTGTCCCCAATTCGTTTTGTGTTGTTTCTTGCATACTACAAAGGTACAAAAAACTTCATCAAGCACCAGCATTTTCCTTGTTTCTACGGATAGAAAAATGTGTGTTTGATAAAGTGTATCGCATTTCATTCGTTAGCATGGCGATAAGGGTTTATGCGTAGGATAAGCACAATAGGATTGAGACCTTTGGACGACCAAAGTGGGGCATGATGATTTTTGAGAAGGTTGAACATGATAGCTGATTTTTGATAGTGGAGAAGCAGATGAAAACAGGTGGCGCAAGTTGATTTTACGCCCTGCGCTTCCCGTAATTTCAAATGGCGCATGGAGATTTTTTTCTTGCGCTTCCCGAAAAAAGGAGGGAGGAGCTGTCAAAAGGAGGAGTTGCATTCGATAGCAAACGAAGCTTTGTCGTAGGAAAAGAACACCTTGCAGAGAGGCCAAGTTACCCTTATCCCCTTTTAGGTCTTCTACATTTTGTAAAACGACTATTAAAAATTACTTATACTCTTGGTCGTCTGTGTTTTCTGCGTATCTTTGTAAAAATATAAACAACTCGAAGCAATACGCTTATCATATCAATTAATGACGATGAAACGAATTTTATTGCTCACAGCCTTTCTTTGCTCACTTAGTGGTTGGTCACAGACCGACAGCGTAGCCGTAGCAGATACTGCACAGACGTTTCGTGCGTGTCCGTCACGTTTTGCAATGGTAAATGGTGTTGGTTCACGCTTCGGACGCGCCTTGTGGATGAACCCTTTGCACTATGGCGTGTTGCATGAGGGCTTCAATGCCAATGTGTCGCTCTCTGCCACGGTGGCTTTCGGAAAGCACGCTCCCAGTGGCGTCGGCTTCGGCAAGAGTGTCGATTTATCGTACCTCCACAGTTTTAGTCCGCGACTCAGTGTAGCTGTTGGTGTGTATGGTTCTCACTTCTCATGGGGTGGCCAACGGGCAACAGACTTGGGGGTGACAGCGATGCTGGCCTATCGCGCCACAGAACGATTGACTCTTTATGCTTATGGCACAAAAACTTTGACCCCAAATGCTTCAAAGGCGTGGCAAAGCAACTATTGGGGCTACTCTCCTTTGAATGGCGATCGCTTCGGCGTGGCTGCTGACTATAAATTCAGCGAGAAATTTCATATGCAGCTCAATGTAGAAGTTGTGAAGCAGTCGCACCCCATCTTTTATAATGGTGTGATGCACTCAGGACTGCAACCTTATGAGCCATTCGGGTGGTAGGAATAACTTTTAATGATATAAGATAGTATAATGATTAGTATTATTATCCCAGTCTTTAATACCTCACGCTTTCTCTCTGCGTGTTTAAATTCAATTATTCAACAGAGTCACACCGATTGGGAAGCTATTTTAGTAGACGATGGCTCTACGGATAAGAGTGGAGATATTTGTGATGCTTTTGCAAAGAAAGATAAGCGTTTTAAGGTATTGCACAAAGAAAATGAAGGGGTAGACAAGGCACGTTTTGATGGCATTGTTCTTGCAAAAGGAGATTTGCTGACATTTGTGGACTCGGACGATACAATTGAGAAAGACTACTTGTTGGTTTTATATACAAGCCTTGTCGAGAATAATGCCGACTACGCAGAGGTAGGTTTCTATCGTACTCTCGGACCTTATAAGCAGAAACGTGCTATCCCAAAAGAGCACCAAGGATTGATAGAACAACCAAAGTTATTTAATGAATACTTTGTAACTTTTTTCGGATGCCATAAGCTCACTGCATCTCTTTGGGGAAAATTATTTCGGAGAGAGCTCTTTTCTAAATATGTAGAAGGACCTTCTGGCTTGGGAATGGGCGAGGATTATTTGATCCTTATTCAGATATTTCCATACCTTAATCGTATATACCTTTCTGATTATATTGGTTACAATTATCGTTTTGGCGGCGTAACGAGTAATTATATGCATAGCTTCTACCCTAATCTTAAATACCTGTATGCCTATAAGCGAAAGGTTATGGAGAAGTACAACTACAATAATGAAAGAAATCGAGTGGCATTCTATTCAGTTATTGAAATGGTGAACATACTTCGTACGGAAGTGATAGATCGTATTTATTATGGGCGGAATAAAGAAGAAACAATAAAGTTTATTGCCCAAGAAATGAAAGAAGATATGTGGGAAAATTTGAAATATCTGCCTGTTCCCGCAGAAGAGTTTCATCGGTCAGATGTTAAGGCGATTGCATTGAAAGATGCTGAAACTTATTATTCGATAATGGAAGAGATCAATAATTCGCAACATTGGAAAAGGAGTATTAAATGTTGGGTATCTAAGTTTTTTAAGAAGTTGCATATTCTATAGAATATAAAGCTTTCTATAGAATTCTTAGAAAGAACAAATGTGTAGTCTATTGAATGTTTTAATCGCTTTATAAGACAAGATGGTATGCGAAAACTATTACTTTACTTCTCGCTCTTGCCCTCATTGGCACAGGCGGCAGATTATGACACGGTGAGGGTGGAGCGTGTATTCACCGACCAAGTGATCAATTTCAACCCAAAAACTTTTCCCGACGGCGTGCAACGCCGAGGTGATGCTGTAGTGTTGGGCAATGGGCGCATTTGGTTGCGCAAAGTGGCATTGCCCAAGGGCAAACGCCACCAAAGAGCCAGCGTGAAGATACGCTTGCAGTCGAATGGTGATCCTTGGGATAAGAGTGGTTCGTGTTTCGTCATTCCTGCGACAACAAATATCTCAATGCTTGGCGTGGCAGGCAACACGCAGCAGTATCCAGAAGTGGACGCACAGCGCTATGAACAATTTCGAGGTTTTGTGGCGACAAAAGACTTTGCACCGCCTGTGGAGTTGCTCCGCTTTATGACGCCTTTTGGCGTGGGCGCATTCACGCCAAAAGATAGTACGGAAAAGCAATTGAGAACGCCGGTTTACGTGGACGGATTTGCACCTTATGTGGAATGGGAGGCAGACATTACTGACCGCTTACCCTTACTGACGGACTCGGTCTATGTGGGTGTGACAATTGACACATGGACAGAAGCGGGCTATCGCCTTGATCTGCGTCTCACCGTAGAGGAGAGCCAAGTGAAAGGCGATAAGGCAAAGCCAACACAGCTGAAATCGCTGGTGAATACATACCTCTACTTGGGGCAGAGCCATTGTGATCTCTTCAACCGCCAACCTTTGCAAGTGCCTTTTGAACTACCGAAAGCGGCTAAGAATGCCCGCCTCTTCTTTATCACCACGGGACATGGTGGCCATTCAGGTGGCGATGAGTTCATTCCTTGCGAACACATCCTTAGCGTGGATGGGCGAGAGGTGAAACGCTTTACGCCTTGGCGCACCGATTGTGCTTCTTTCCGTCGTTTCAACCCCTCCACAGGCGTATGGCTTGTGAAGCGAAAAGTGAATTATATCACGGAGAACGGAAAGCGTGATGTAAAAGAGATAGAAGAACCCATAGGATCTTCCGACCTTTCTCGTTCCAATTGGTGTCCGGGAAGCGATGTGATGCCCGAAGAAATACGGTTAGGGCATCTCGCAGCAGGAAAGCACACTTTCTTGATAGACATTCCAAAGGCGCAAGCCATCAAAGACAATCTTTACAACCATTGGTTGGTGTCGGCTTGGCTGGTGTGGGAGGAATAACAAACGTTTCTTTAGAAAAATAGCAAAGGCCAGTGGTATGAAATTATTACCACTGGCCTTCTTCTATGTTTCTATCCCTAATGTCATTCAGGGTCTTTCATGCGACGAACAATACCAAGCTTAGAATTTTCTACAAAGTCGATGATCTTATCAATCTCTTGACTTTGTGGAATCTGATCCTTAATTTGGAAAATAGCGTCCTCTAAGCTGAAATTGCCTTTATAGATGAGGCGATAGGCGTTGCTGATATGTCGCAGGATGCGCTCTTCTTTACCTTCTTTCTCCAACATGTGGGTGTTGATGCCATTGTAAGTGGCAGGATTGCCACCGATAATGACATAGGGAGGCACGTCCTTATGAACACGAGTGCCACTCTGCAAAAGTGAAAAACGACCGATGCGTGCTTTCTCCAGCACAATAGCGTTGTTGCTGATAATGGCATGGGTGTAGACCGCACTTTCGCCCGAAAGGATGCTCCCGATTCCGATAACAGCGCAGTCGTGGAGCTTGACATCGTGACAGAGGTGTACGCGATCCATAAGATAATTCTTGTTGCCAATGGTTGTGCCACCCTCATGGATGAAACCACCTGCAATGACCACATTCTCACGAATGCGGTTTTTATTGCCAATGGTTACACGAACGGGATTGCCGGGCTTAAAATGAAAGCTTTGTGGCTCTGCACCGATGACAACATAGGAGTAGACAATGTTGTCTGAGCCCATTCTTGTGCCGTTCAGGATGCTGGCGTGTGGATAGATGATGCAGTTGTCACCAATGACGACATCCTTCTGAATGTAGGCGAAAGGGTGGATTTCAACGTTGTTGCCGATTTGAGCGCCTGACTCAACGTAAGCTAAGGGGCTAATCATTGTTGTAAAGATTAGAATTGGTGATATTAAAGGGACAGTGCGCCTCCAGAAGAAGACGCACTGTTCTTCCTACTTTTTGATAATGGCATCGTAGAGCTTCACTTCCTTCTCTGTGTAGCTCTCGCTACCACCGCCAAGGGCTGTGTAGAGATTGATGGCGGCTTGGATGCGTGCATATTGATCATTGACTAAGGAGAGACGAGCGTTCAAGAGGTTCGACTCTGCTGTGAGCGTCTCAAGGTAGGTTGTTGAGTTGGTGTTCTTGAAAAGCAACATCGTTTTCTCTGCTGCACTTTCAAGCTCGGCAACTTGCAATTGGCGTTTCTCCTCTTGACGGAGTGCTGTATTGTAGGCCATAAGATAGTTGCTGACCTCACTGCCTGCCTGTAAGAGCACGTTCTCGAACTGGAGTTGGGAAATCTCCATGTTGGCTTTGGCTACTTCTAAATTCGCCTTAATTTGCCCGCGTTGGAAGAGAGGTTGTACCAAAGAGGCCACAGCAGATGCAATCATCTTACCCGGATTGACAATCATTGCTCCACCGCTATTGGTGAAGCCAAGTGTGCCACTCAGAGTAATGCTTGGATAGAACTTAGAATAAGCACCTGTTACTCCATAGAAAGCATTGGCCATAGCAAGTTCTGCACTCTTTACATCAGGACGGCGAGAAAGCAGTTGTAATGGTACACCTGCGGAAAGCTTCTCAGGGAATTTGGCTGTGAAAGCTTTGCCACGTGCAATGGCATGAGGCGCTTCTCGCAACAAAAGCGACAGCGCATTCTCGGCTGAAGCGATAGACTTTTGCAGAGCGGGAATGCTTGCCAAAATTTGATAATAATTGGCCTTTGCGGAAGCCACTGCTGCATTGGTTGTCAAGCCAGCCTCCTGCATGTACTGCATCGTCTCGTAATTTTTCTTCCATATCTCGGAAGTCTCTTGAGTGACGCGGAGCTGTTCGTCCAACATTTGCAGCGAGTAGTAGAGATTGGCTACTGAGGCGATGATGCTCGTGCGAGCAGCTTGTTTACTGGCCTTGGCCTGCAACACTTGAGCGATGGCTTGTTTCTTAGCATTGCGGAGTGAGCCATTGGCATCTACTTGCCAAGAAGCTGTAACTGGGAAAGAATAGGTTTTCACTGCTTGTTGCCAGTCGAAACTACTTACTGTGCCCTGTGGAGAGAACGCTGCACTGGGCAAGTAGGCTAAACGAGCAGCTGTCAAGCCGGCCTCGGCCGCGCGGATGTTTTGGTCAACAATGAGTAAGTTACTATTGCGTTCCAAAGCCGTTTGAATGAGTTGCTGGAGCTGTGGATCTGTGAACATCTCCTGCCAAGGCATCGTGCCGAAGTTCACGGTATCGGCTGCCAACGCCTGATAGTTCGCTGTCGTGTCACGATAGAGATTCGCTGGTATGGCCTCACTCTTCTGGTAGTTGTCATAGACATGACAACTACTGAGCAGAAGAGCTCCAGACATTATATATAATAAATTCTTTTTCATTATTCATTTGTTTGAGAATGGTTCTCGATAACATCACTGTCATTTGCATATTGCTGGAAGTCGGGTTCGGCTTCTTCATTCTCCAAATCGTCCCATTTCATAGGACTGATTTTCTCTTGTAAGTATTGGAAGATGACAAAAAGAGAAGGTACCAAGAAGATTTGGAAGAGCATACCGATGAGCATACCACCGATAGAGGCTGCACCGAGAGAGCGGTTGCCGTTTGCGCCAACACCGAAGGCCAGCAAGAGAGGCAACAAGCCTACAATCATGGCGATGGAGGTCATCAAGATTGGGCGTAAGCGAGCACCTGCTCCAAGGACGGCCGCCCAAGTGATACTCATACCCATACGGCGACGCTCTAAAGCAAATTCTACAATCAAGATGGCGTTCTTTGCCAAGAGACCCATCAACATAATTAAGGCAATCTGCACGTAGATGTTATTTGTCGCACCGCCCAAAATGCTTACAGGGAAAAGGCTGTCAATTGCACCGATGATATGGATGAAAATGAAGCTACCCAAGAGTCCGAAAGGCACTGAAAGCAACACAGAGAAGGGAAGGAGATAGCTTTCGTATTGTGCGCTAAGCAAGAGATAGATGAAAACGAAGCAGAGCACGAATACAATGGCTGTTGTGTTCGTTGAGTTGGCTTCTTCACGAGAGAGGTTCGCGAACTCATAGCTATAACCTGTAGGCAGGTGTTGCGACGCTACTTCCTTGAATGCCTCAATGGCTTGTCCTGTCGAATAGCCCGTAGCGGGTGTACCATTCAAACTGATGGCTGTGTAGAGGTTGAAGCGCGTGATAACGTCAGGCCCGTAGACGCGTTTGAGCGTCATGAACTGCGTGATAGGTGCCATCTCTGCGCCGCTACGTACCTTAATCTTCTTCAAATCTTCTATGTTGGTACGTTCGCTACGTTCAGCTTGGATGTACACGCGATACATCTTACCGAAGCGGTTGAAGTTAGAAACATAGCTACCACCGAGGTAAGCTTGAAGGGTTGTCAATATAGTGTTTGGTTGAATGCCAGCACGCAGACACGCTGCGGCATCAACATCAATCATATACTGAGGGAAAGTGGGGTTGAAAGATGTCTGTGCGGCTTGAATCTCAGGGCGTTTTAGCAACTCTGCTTGGAAATTCTTGGCAACTTCAAAGAATTTCTCAAGCGAACCACCCGTACGGTCTTGGAGATTGACGTCAAAACCACTTGTCATGCCATAGCCAGTAATCATCGGAGGTCCGAAGAAGAGCACTTGGGCATCCTTGAAGACATCGCGCGATTTCAAATACATCATACCAGCCTGCAAGTCGGAACGTTCCATAAGGCCACGCTCGTCCCAGTGCTTCAGTTTGATGAAGAATGTACCATAACTGGGGCCTTGTCCTCCCAAGAGAGAGAAGCCAGAAATGTAAGTACGTGTTTCTACTGCCGAACTTGCTGCAACGAACTTATCAATCTCTTTCAACATGGCATCCGTTCGGTCTTGTGATGTGCCCGGAGGCATCACTACAGAACCCATCAAAGTACCAGTGTCCTCGTTGGGAACAAGTGCTGTGGGCGTGATGTTCATCACCCAAATGAGAGCCACGATAGACACGGCTACGCTGACCAAAGCAATAACAGGTCTCTTGATAAGACGTAGTACATGCTTTTTATATTTGCCAAGCATGTTGTCGTAATAGGCATTGAATGCCTTGTGGAAGCGACCAACAAAGGTGGTCTTTTTCTTGTGCTCTGCATCGTGTGGCTTGAGGAAAATAGCACACAATGCAGGACTCAATGTGAGGGCGTTAACCGCAGAGAAAGCGATGGCAATGGCCATTGTGATACCGAATTGACGGTAGAAAATACCTGAAGTTCCGCCCATGAAGCTTACGGGAACGAACACAGCCATCATCACCAAAGTGATGGATACGATGGCTCCACCGAGTTCGCGCATAGCGTCAATACTTGCTTTGCGTGCAGACTTATATCCTTGGTCAAGCTTGGCATGTACACCTTCCACAACGACAATGGCATCGTCCACAACAATGGCAATGGCTAAGACAAGGGCACTCAACGTGAGGAGGTTCAAACTATAACCAATAAGTGCCAACACAATGAACGTACCCACCAAGGCCACAGGGATTGCAACCGCTGGGATAATCGTGGAGCGAAGGTCTTGCAAGAAGATATAAACCACGATGAACACAAGAATGAAGGCTTCAATGAGCGTCTTGATAACTTCGTGAATAGAAGCATTCAAGAAGTCGTTGGCGTTCATAATTACGGCGATGTCCAATCCTTCGGGAAGGGTAGGCTTGGCTTCATCCAAAAGCTGCTGTATGCTGTTGATAATCTCTGTGGCGTTAGAACCTGCCGTTTGTGTGATCATTGCTGCAACACTTCGGTGTCCATTGGTCATAGACCCAGAGCTGTAAGTGCTACGGCCAAGCTCTACACGTGCAATGTCGCGGAGACGCAACACTTCACCTGTTGCTAAAGATTTGATAACGATGTTCTCAAATTCAGAAACTTCTTGCAAGCGACCACGATAGCGGAGCGTATATTCAAAAGTCTGATTGTTACGCTCACCGACACTACCCGGAGCAGCCTCAATGTTTTGCGTGGCCAAAGCTGTGGTCACATCTGAGGGCATCAAGCCATATTGAGCCATCTTGTCCGGGTTGAGCCAAATACGCATTGAGTAGTCGGCACCAAACACCTGTGCCTCACCCACACCTTTCACACGCTGGATCTGAGGAATGAGGTTGATCTTCGCATAGTTCTCAATAAAGTTTGCTGGGTATTTGTCGCCTTTATCATAAAGCGAGAATACCATCAACATACCAGTTTGACGCTTGCGTGTGATAACACCAACTTGTGTTACTTCAGAGGGCATCAAACCTGCGGCCATGGACACACGGTTCTGTACATTCACAGCAGCCATGTTGGGGTCTGTGCCTTGTTTGAAGACGATGCTGATAGTGGCTGCACCTGTGTTTGTGGCTGTGGAAGTCATATAGTCCATATTTTCCACGCCATTGATTTGCTCTTCCAGTGGAGCAAGCACACTATTGAGAACGGTTTGTGCATTAGCACCGCTATATACGGTACTAACTTGGATGGTGGGCGGTGCGATGTCTGGGAACTGCGCTACGGGGAGCGACAGCAGACTAATGACACCCAAGATAACGATGAAAATCGAAATCACCGTAGAGAGCACCGGCCTATTGATAAATCTATCTAAATTCATTATCTGTATTGTTTTGCTAAAGCCTTTTTATACTATAAAGGGCTTGAACTTTTGGAAATAGAAGAATGTGTGAGCGATGCAAATTACATCTTTCCTTCTTTCAGATTTTGTGCCGCTTTCTCGCGGTTCTTGGCGGCTTGCTCAAGAGTAATAGGTTTGATCTTTGTTCCTGCTTTGAGCGTGCTGACACCTTCTGCAACAATGCGTTCACCGCCTTTCAAACCATTCGTTACAATGTAGTTTGTGCCATCGTTTTGTGTCATGACCATAATTTCACGAGCGGTAACGGAATTGTCACCATTTACAACGTACACAAACTTTTTATCTTGGATTTCAAAAGTGGCTGCTTGGGGAATGGTCAGCGTGTTGCTGGTCTTCGCTGGCATCAGGATGTTGCCCGTTCCACCGCTATGAAGCAGACGTTGTGGATTTGGGAAGTCTGCGCGCATGGTCAAAGCTCCTGTCGTAGGGTCTATCACTCCACTAAGGGCAGAAACTTTGCCGGGATGGTTGTATATGGTGCCATCGGCTAACTTCAAAGTCACAGCAGGCATTTTGGCAATTGCTTCGTTCAAACTGCCACTATTGCGTGAGAGTTCAAGAGCATCTTTTTCAGTGATGCTGAAATAAACATAAGCTTGTGCTGTGTTAGAAACTGTGGTCAAGGCTTGTGCACTGGAAGCACTTACAAGACTACCTACGCGGTAGGGAATTTCGCCCACAACGCCTGAAGAAGGGCTTGTGATGGTACACCAATTGAGGTTGTCTTGTGCGCTTATAAGGGTGGCTTGTGCCTGTGCCAATTGTGCGCGAAGAGCCGAAAGACTATTCTTGGCCGACTCTAAATCGAAAGAACTTGTGATGCCTTTCTCGTTGAGCATTTGGCGATTTTTGACATTTAGTTCTTGTGTGGCGATGTTTGATTGGATTTGAGCAATTTGTGCTTTTGCTTGCATTACAGCAGCGCGATATTGTTCGCTGTCAATGGTGAAAAGCACTTGGCCCGCTTTAACAATATCGCCTTCTTTTACTGCTACACGAGTGATAAATCCTGAAACTTTGGGGCGGATTTCGGTGTCTTGCATACCCTTGATGGTAGCGGGGTAAGCTGTATTCAAATCGGCAGAAGAGTTCTGTACTGTCACAACTGCATAGTCGCTACTTGCCTCTGGGAGTCCTGAATTTTTCTTACCGCAACTCACTAAAGCAAGAGCCAAAAGCCCTACATAAGCAAATTTCATCTTCATATTTATATAATGTTGTATTGATAGCAAATTGTTTGTTTCACGATAGATGTTTTCTCGCCACAACAAAGCTTGAACGAGTTCATCTTTGCTCGTTTGACTGAACGAAAACGGCCGCTTCTCTTTATGTATGAATAGGTTCGCTGAGAAGCAAAAATGAATACTTGATTTCGTACAATGAGTATTGTACACTGCAAAGATAGGAAAAACTATTTTAATCAACTATGGTTTTCATGGAAAACTTTCTTCTTTCTTGATGCCTAATAGTCAGAGCAAAAAAATGAGGGAGAATTATGATGTGGAGTTGCCAACTCTTTGTAGCATTTTGGGTTGAAAGTGCTACTGTCGGTGCATCAATGATACATGGTGTGCAAGGATATGAACATAACATGAAATAGTCTTGAGGCTATGAGAAAAGCAGACGATTGTTGGTGAGTAATTAAGGCAAAAATGATAGTGAAAGTGCGTGGCATTCCTCGCTCTTGTCTTCTGCGATATTTAATCTTTCGTAAATTTGCATATGGAGGCAGATGTTTTTTGAAAAAGAGGGTGAAAGTGGCAAGGCGGTAGGAAAGGAAGTAGGTGGCGCAAGAAGAAAAACCAAGTGGCGCAAGCCGGAAAAACACCTTGCGCCACTTGTGTAAGCGGTTCGTGAAAAGAAAATCACGAGCCATCCTTAGGAAAGAATGGCTCGTGCTATGGAACACTGCAAAGATACTGCAAAAAGAAGTTTTTCCCAAATCGCGTGTGGCATTTCCTGCAATGGAGATAGGTTTTGGAAAGGGTGTTTACGTTAAGAAATATGATGGTCGAACAAAAGCGAAAAGTTTTCTGTGAAGTTCTTTGAAAAGGCTGTATCACTGCCAAACACGCAAATCGGAACTACGCTCAGCCACTGTTTCTACATCGTCAGGCAAGAGAGAGAAGAAATCAAATCCTGTGCGTTTTTCCACAGCATCGACGCTCATCGAATAGTTGTAGATGTTGCCTTGACAGTTTTCGTTGGGGAAAACGAAGCCAAGGGTATAGGTCTGTCCAGCCACTTTCTTACAAAGTACCTTGAAGAAAGCTTGAGGTACAACGACACGGCTTTGACCAATAGTGTGATCTGTATTTTTGACAATAGGACCACAGACAACATAGATGGTTTCGCCCCTTTCTGCCCACTTGCGTATGCGTTTTTCAAGCACAGACCAAAGCCCTGTATTGAGCTCATGGTTTTGGGGACAGATATTGGAGAGATAAAAGCTCTCATACATCGACTTGCGATTGAACTTCATGTCGGCCGCTGGGGCCATGTGTCCACGGTCGTAGCCCGAACGCTTATAATCGGCAGGAATGGCCGTGTTGCCACGCACCAAAGGATCGGATTGAAATTCTCCTTCCCGCTTGATGCTGGTTTGTGTTTCCTCTGGAGTCAGTTCGTATGCTACCCAGTTGGGAATGAGCCATTGGGTGTTGTAGTGGGTTGTGTAGCCCCGATGGACGATTTGCTCTCCCACGGTGGTGGCAGGCGTGATAGGAATTTCTAAGAATTGGTCGGGTGAAACCTCCGCAGGTGGCTCGCTATCCACCTCCTCGCTGCCTGTTGTGGAAGAGGTAGGAGTTGTTGTGGTATGGCGATAAGACGCATTAGCTGAGCGATGTTCCGTTTGTTGCGTGTTGTCGTGATGCTCGGCTGTGGAGTGACAGCTTCTCCATGCCCAACCTATGACAAATACGATAAGGGGGAGTAAAATTTTCTTCATTGGGTAGTGCTATAAAATAAGGAGCAAACATCGTTAATGTCTGCTCCTCGTTGGGTGGGCAAAGATGGATTCGAACCACCGAAGGCGTACGCCAGCAGATTTACAGTCTGCCCCATTTGGCCACTCTGGTATTTGCCCGTGCATTTCCTTGAATGCGATGCAAAGGTAGGCATTATTTCTGTAACTGCCAAGCGAAATCTACCATTTTTATTGCCGTGATAGCAAATTCCTCGCCTTTATAACCCACAACGCCATTGGTGCGGTCTATGGCTTGCTGCTGTGTATTGACGGTGAGAACGCCGTAGATAACTGGTACATTGCAACTTGTATTGAGTTGTGCCAAGCCTTGTGTAACACCTTCGCAAATATAGTCGAAGTGAGGGGTATCGCCCCGCACTACGGTGCCGATGGCAATGACTGCATCCACCAGTCCGCTCTTGATGAGCTGAGCGGCACCGAAAACCAATTCAAAGCTACCAGGAACAGACATGACCTTGATGTTGGTTTCTTTTGCACCATGTTGGGTCAGGGTTTTGATAGCATCTTGTAGGAGTGCGCCCGTGATGTCGTTGTTCCACTCGCTCACGACGATACCGAAACGCATGTCTGAGGCGTCGGGGATAGGGGAGAGATGCTCTGCAGTGAACTGAAAAGTGTTGGAACTCATAGGGATGAACCTTTTGAAAGTGTGGTAAGGGAAGAAAGTATTAAAAAATAGTTCTCTGACTAAGTTGCCTCTGTCAGAGAACTATTGGAGAGGGAGCTTGTCGGCTTTTATCGTGTTGCACGCTCAATGTAGCGCTGGATGTAGGCATCTTGAATTGATGCACCGTCTGGCGTTGGTTGCTCAGCCGAAAGCTGTGAAGTAGGATAGTCCTTCTTGATTGTTTCGTAAACTTCTTTTGCCTCGGCAAATTTCTTTTGGTTTTCCAAGAGGATGCCTGCTTGGAGCAGATAGAAAGGAGACAAGGCTTCGTTGTCGGCCTTTTCAGCGGCTTCCTTAAAAGTGGAGATAGCCTTGTCCACTTGGTTGTTGGAAGCATAGCAGTTGGCCAAAGCAGCAAGCACGGCAGGGGTCAACGAGTGATCGTCTTGCGCAGAGAACTTTTCCAAATAGGTGATAGCTTCTTTCTTCTTGCCTTGTTGTGCCAAACAAATGCCGGCAAAAGCGTTGGCAACATTTGCACCATCGGTGAAGCTATAGCTCTTGGCAATACGGATGTAGCCAGGGAAAGATTTGCCATCGCCCTTGAGAGCCTTGTCAAGGTCTTGTGTTTGTATGTATTGCACACCTTGACCGATGAGTTCTTGCGCTTTCTCGTTCTGCTTCTGCAAGTAGATGTAACCACCGATGCAGAGAGCGATAATCGCTACCACAGCAATTGCGCCGTAGATGACACGATTACGGTTTTTGATGAAGAATGCTTGGGATTGTACCAAGGCATTGTCCACAGCCGAATGTTTTTGTTCTTGATTTGATGACATGTATCTGATGTTTTATTTGTTGCTGAACAAAGAGCTACGGAAAGCTCGTGCAGAAAAATCTTCAGCAAAAATACGATTTTCTCGCCTACTAATCAAACCATCAGCCCTATTTCTATCGTCCATTAGCGATTTTCCTTAAATTTTCTCTATGAAGAAAGGCGAAAAAGGCGGGAGGGCAGAGAGGGAATAAGAAAATCGTGTTCTATTCCCCAAGGAGGAATAGAACACGATGTAAGAGAATGCATCTGCTAAAATTAGAACTCAGCAGAACGAGGGGTGCGTGGGAAAGGAATGACGTCGCGGATGTTTTGCATACCAGTCACGAAGAGGATCAAACGCTCGAAGCCGAGACCAAAGCCACTGTGTGGGCAAGTGCCGAACTTGCGGGTGTCGAGATACCACCACATATCTTTCATAGGGATATGCAACTCTTCGATGCGGGCAACAAGCTTGTCGTACGACTCTTCACGCTCAGAACCGCCAATGATTTCGCCGATTTGTGGGAAGAGAACGTCCATGGCACGAACCGTCTTGCCGTCTTCGTTTTGCTTCATGTAGAAAGCTTTGATTTCCTTAGGATAGTCGGTCAAGATGATAGGGCACTTGAAGTGTTCTTCCACCAAGAAGCGTTCGTGCTCGCTGGAAAGGTCTGTGCCCCAAGTGACGGGGAACTCGAATTTGCGACCCTCTGCGATGGCCTTTTGAAGCACCTCAATACCTTCAGTATAAGTTAAGCGAAGGAAGTTGTTGTTGACCACAAAGTGCAGACGCTCTAAGAGAGTCTTGTCCACCATGTTGTTGAGGAATTCAAGGTCATCTTTACAATTCTCCAACGCCCAGCGGATACAGTACTTGATGAAGTCTTCCGCCAAGTCCATGTTGTCCGTGATGTCGTTGAACGCCACTTCTGGTTCTATCATCCAAAACTCGGCCAAGTGGCGAGGTGTGTTGGAATTTTCTGCACGGAAAGTAGGACCAAAGGTATAAATAGCACCGAGTGCCGTAGCGCCGAGTTCGCCTTCGAGCTGTCCACTCACTGTGAGCGATGCCTGCTTGCCGAAGAAGTCGTTGGCATAGTCTACTTGGCCTTCCTCCGTTTTGGGAAGATTGTTCAAATCCTGAGTGGTGACTTGGAACATTTGACCTGCTCCTTCTGCATCCGAGGCCGTGATGATGGGCGTGTGGAAGTAGAAGAATCCGTGTTCGTGGAAATAGCGGTGGATGGCCATAGCCATGTTGTGACGGATACGGAAGACAGCGCCGAAAGTGTTTGTACGCAAACGCATGTGGGCATGTGTGCGCATATATTCAAACGTTTGACCTTTCTTCTGCATGGGAAAATCGGCATCACAAGTGCCGAGCACTTCAATGGCTGTAGCTTGAATTTCTGAAGCTTGACCAGCTCCTTGGCTTTCTACGAGTGTACCCACAACGCTTAAGCATGCGCCAGTAGTGATTTGCTTGAGCATCTCAGCATCGAACTGCTCCACATCTGCTACAATTTGCACATTCTTGATGGTTGACCCATCATTGAGGGCGATGAAATTTACGTTCTTGCTGCCACGACGCGTGCGTACCCAGCCTTTCACATTCACAGTGCTACCAAACTCGGTGCAGTGAATGAGGTCTACGATCTTTGTTCTTTTAAGAGACTGCATAGGAATGCTTTCTGTTTATGTTTATGAAAGGAGACGCTTATTCAAAGGCGCCCATACGGAGCATGGACACTTCTTGTTCCGTGAGATAACGCCAATCGCCACGCTTGAGGTTCTTCTTTGTCAGGCCAGAGAAGTAAACACGATCGAGCTTTGTGACATGATAGCCCAAGCTCTCGAAGATGCGACGAACAATGCGGTTGCGACCGCTGTGAATTTCGATGCCAACTTGTTTCTTATCCGTAGGGCTGGCATACTCCACTTGGTCGGCTTTAATCTCACCATCTTCCAAAACGATGCCTTCGGCGATTTCACGCAAGTGTGCAGCCGTAACGTTTTGGTCGAGATAGACGTGATAAATTTTCTTCTTGAGAAATTTGGGGTGTGTGAGCTTAGAGGCGAGTTCGCCATCGTTGGTGAGCAGAAGCACACCTGTCGTATTGCGGTCGAGACGGCCTACTGGATAGATGCGTTCAGGGCAGGCGTTGTGCACGAGATCCATTACCGTCTTGCGGTTTTGAGGGTCTTCGCTGGTTGTTACATAGCCTTTGGGTTTGTTAAGCAACACGTAGACTTTCTTTTCCAAGCGTACAATCTCGCCATGGAAGCGCACTTCGTCTGTACGGTAAATCTTAGTGCCAAGCTCGGTGACGATGTTTCCATTGACAGTGACAACTCCAGCGTTGATGTACTTGTCTGCATCTCGGCGAGAGCACACACCTGCGTTGG
Organism: Bacteroidales bacterium; assembly: GCA_022788345.1. GTDB lineage: Bacteria > Bacteroidota > Bacteroidia > Bacteroidales > Bacteroidaceae > Alloprevotella. Next base: position 8,417 of record JALFTM010000067.1, on the reverse strand, counting down.
CGAGGAACTTGTTCAAGCGCAGAGGTGCCGTAGGATCGAGAATGACCTCCTTGTAGTCTACGCGCACTTTGCCCGGATTCGGACGTTTGTTCTTGAACTGTGGGCGTTGCTGATAGGGGCGATTGTTGTCGAAACCTTGGTTGCGTCCCTCTGCATAGCCTTGGTTGCGTCCTTGCCCGTAGGGGGCATTGCGATTGTCGCCATAGCTACGATTGTCGCCATAGGCAGGGCGGTTGTCGTTATAGCTTGGGCGTCTTGCGCCATAGCTTTGCTCGCTCCCTTGATGATACTTTCCTTGATGCCCATAAGGCAATCCCTGTTGGTTGCGAGGGGAGAAAGGACGAGACTGTTGCTCGTTGCGAGGGCGGAAAGGGCGTGACGCCTGTTGTTCACCGCCTTCACGATTGAATCGAGGGCGTGGCGCATTGTAGTTGGGCGTATAGCCTCCAGCTTGCTGGCCTTCTCTGCTGAAGCGTGGGCGTGGAGTGCGTCCTGCGCGAGGTTCGCCCGCATAATTATTAAACTTGTTGAATGGACGTTCTCCTTGGCGGTATTCGCTACGGAAGTTATTACCATTGTTGGTGTACGAAGGGCGATTTGTTGTGTAGCCCTGTTGTTTCTCTTGGCGGTCGTCACGACCATCGAAAGAGTTCTTTTCAAAAAAATCCTCACTCATCTCAGTTCGGGTAATCTATAGCCTCTCGGCTATGCGTCAGTAAATAGAAAAATGAATTATATTCCAGTGTAGTTCTGGGGGGTGATGGCTGAAAGTTCAGCCTTTATGGTGTCGCTCACTTCTAAAGTGGCGATAAATGCTTTGATGGAAGCTTCTGTAATTGCTTCGTTCTTGCGCGTTAGCGCTTTGAGGGCTTCGTAGGGCGACGGGTAGGCTTCACGACGCAAAATGGTCTGAATGGCTTCGGCCACGACCGCCCAGTTTTCCTCCAAGTCTTGGTTCAGTGGTGCTTCGTTGAGTAGCAATTTTCCCAAGCCTTTGAGCGTGCTTCGGAAAGCGATTAGGGCATGTCCCATGGGGACGCCAATGTTGCGGATAACGGTGGAGTCTGTCAAGTCACGTTGTAGGCGACTGATGGGCAACTTCATGCTGAGGTGTTCCAATATGGCATTGGCGATGCCGAGGTTGCCTTCCGAGTTTTCAAAGTCGATAGGGTTGACCTTGTGTGGCATGGCACTTGACCCAACTTCTCCAGCTTTTATTTTTTGCTTGAAGTAACCCATGGAGATGTATTGCCATACGTCTCTGTCTAAGTCTATCAAGATGGTTTGCACGCGACGCATGGCGTCAAAGATGCAAGCAAAGTTGTCGTAGTTGCTAATCTGCGTGGTGAATGCTTCACGCTCCAAACCAAGGTGGCTGGTCAAGAATGTCTCTCCCAATGCCTTCCAATCATAATCGGGATAGGCCACATGATGGGCATTAAAGTTGCCAGTAGCACCGCCAAATTTACCCGAATGTTTGCAAGCTTTGAGCGTAGATAGTTGTTCCTTTAGGCGATAGACAAACACCATAAACTCTTTGCCCAATCGTGTCGGAGAAGCAGGCTGTCCATGGGTTTTTGCCAGCATGGGGATTGCGGCCCATTCGTTGGCCATGTGCTCCAAGGTGTCAATAATCTCAACGAGCGTAGGAATGTAAACCGCCTCCAAGGATTCCTTGAGCATCATTGGGACAGCTGTGTTGTTGATGTCTTGCGAAGTTAGTCCAAAGTGTATGAACTCTTTGGCTGTTTCTACACTTGGCATCCCCGTGATGCGTTCTTTGATGAAATACTCAATGGCCTTCACGTCATGGTTCGTGACAGCTTCAATGTCTTTGATGCGACGGGCGTCTTCGGTAGAGAAATCTTGATAGATCTTGCGAAGGTCAGGGAAAAGGCTTGCGTCTACATCCTTGAGCTGAGGCAAAGGAATTTGACAGAGAAAGATGAAATACTCAATCTCAACACGCAGGCGATACTGCATCAGAGCTTGTTCTGAGAAGAAGGTTGAGAGTGCCTGTGTACTCTTGGCGTAGCGACCATCAATCGGTGATACGGCGGTGAGCGGAGAGAGAGCTGCGAACTGAACGGAAGGAGACGGAGTTGCCATGGGTATTCTATCTTTGTTGTTGCGGTGCAAAGTTACAAATAAAAATGAAGCCTGCCCTCTTCGTCAATAAGTATATTGCACAATAGAGCAAGCTTTTGGATATTTTAGGAGCATGTCGCTTTCTTCTTAGAACTTTTTGCCTGTGATAATGGCTACGGAGGTCAAGAAGATGATTTTTATGTCGAGCCATAAAGAACCTTTGCGGAGATACTCTAAGTCCATCTCGGTACGCGTAATCATCTTTTCGATAGTGTCGGTGTATCCATTATAAAGTGTGGCCAAAGAGAAAATGCCCGGACGCACTTGATAAAGATCTACATATTGTGGACAATGCTCTACGATTTGGTCGATATAGAATTGTCGTTCAGGACGATAGCCTACGAACGACATATCGCCGATGAGAATGTTCCATAGTTGTGGAAACTCGTCGATGTGGTGTGTGCGGATGAAATCGCCCACTTTTGTGAGACGGCTGTCGCCCTCTGAATACAGCTGGGGAGAATTGTTCTTCTCTGCGTCTGTGCGCATGGAGCGAAACTTGTAGAGCATGAAAGGCTTTCCATTCATACCCATACGCTCCTGTTTGAAGATGGCCGGTCCGCCATCTTCCCACTTTACCGCAATGTATATGATGGCAATGGGTAGGGCAAATAGGACGAGCGAGCCTAAAGACAGAAGGATGTCTACGCTGCGCTTGACGAAGCATTCAAAGGTATTCATTCCCCGAAGGGTTGTATAGCTTATTTGCTGTGTCATGAGTTGGCTAAAAGTTTTTGATAAATTTCTTGACAATTCTGAACCATTGTGTCGAGTTGGAACAGCTCTTCAAATCGTTGTCGTGCACGCTGACTATATTCGGCGTGTGTTTTGTCGTCATCACAAATGGTTTGTATCGCTTCGGCCAAAGCACTGGCATTTCGTGTAGGAACATTCAGTCCCGAAACACCCGTCTTGTTGACCCATGGCACGCCCGATCCGTCAATGGTCGTAGCTACGATGGGTGTGCCACAAGCCATGGCTTCTACTTGGACGATGGCAAAGGCTTCTGTGCGCTCAATGGAGCTTAGGCAGAAGAGTTTGGCTGCGCCGTAGTAAGAGGGGAGGGTCTCGTTAGGGACAGTGCCCAAAAGTTTGACTTTCTCTTCTACGTTGAGGTCGCTGATGAGCGTCTTCAGCTTGTTGTACAATGGACCACGACCGCCAATAAGGATAACGTAGTCGTCGCTAAGATATTGTGCGGCTTGGATGAGATATTCGAATCCTTTGTAGCTAACCAATCGGCCCATGGAAAAGATGATTTTCTTACCTATGTAATCGTTTTGAATGCTTTGCACCCAACGGTGGGAGGGTGTCATTTCTTCAATGCCTATGGGAAGAATGGCTATTTTGTCTTGCACCTCTGCGAGATGTTCGGTGCCTGCGTAGGCGGGCGAGGTGCAGAGGACGATATCGGCTCGTTTCAAAAGCCAATTTTGTAGGGGGCGATAGAGTACCAAAGCGACCTTTTGGCGAACGATGTCGCTATGCCAATGCACAACTACTTTTCCCTTGAATCCCGAAAGGAAGAGGGCCAATGTGGCCATAGGGTCGGGATGATGGATGTGTATGATGTCGTAGTTGGCTTGTATCTTCCGCAGTGTTGTGATCATCTTGGGAGATAGCATGGTTGCCATCATTTTATAAATGGTCTTGGTGCGAAAGATCGTACAACGTGAGTTGATGTGGACGGGATCTGTCTTGCCGTTGGCACTGGCTGTTAGGATGTCGCAATGGATACCTTGTGTTGAAAATCCGATGCAAAGGTTTTGCATGACTTTCTCTATTCCGCCACGAAAAGGGAAGAATTTTCCCAATTGTAAAATTCTCATATAAGTCAATTGTGTAAAGTTGCCTTGCTTTTGTGCTTTAGTAATAGGCTAACTTTGAAAAATAATTCCTATTTTTAAGTCGTTTGAATAGGGCTTAACTATATAAGGCGTGGTTGCTTGCGTTTGTTTTTGAGATGTAGAAAGTTGTGTTAAAACGAATTTCTTTAGAGTTTGGAAATGGCGTGATATGGGCATTCTGCTACAAAGTTAAGAAAAACACAGGAGTAAAAGGGGCGGTGTTTGTTAATAAGTGTTTTGTGTTGAGTGTTTTGTTCTCTTTTTCAGTTCTGTGTGCAGATGCGGGGCACGCTTTTGTTTGGTGTGTGCAAGAAGCACTTTCAGGTTGTGAAAAGAATAGGTTTGCTCGTCTTTTAGGAAAACTGTTATGTGGAATATGGATGAAATGGATATTGAATAGCGGCTGTTGAGGTGGCGACATGGTTGGGGCAAAGGTGCTGTGAGGGGCTGTTTGTCTGATTGGCAATCTTGAGCAAAAAAAGAATTGAATTGCACAAAGTTTAACTTTTGTGGGAGTAGCCCTTGGGCTGTGGCATGGGTAGAAACTTTTTTAAGGCTTGGAAAATTTCTGTTCAGCGCAAGAAAAAAATCCGCCAAGCTTTGGTTGTTAAAGCCTTTTTTGCTACCTAAAGAAAGGCGAAACGCTGTGAATGTGCGTTCCGCCCTTGTGATGCTATTGCAAAGATAATAAAGAGGGGGTCTTTTTGCAAGTGAAATGTTATGAGATGTGAAATGTGGGTGTCGTCTTGGCCCAATAAAAACTGATTGCATATTTTATGCAAATGTTCTTTGTGCTCTTTGCGTCCTTCGGTATGGTTGGATATAAGTTTGGTAGACTTTTGGACGCCGTTGTTTTGTGTACGACATTCTTGGAGTTGGCTCGTGTTTACTTGCAGGATATTTCGCTTATAGTGTAAGGTGTAGGTCAGATGTTTGTTGTATCTTTGCAAGATAAATTGTGTGCTGATTTGCTCACTCATAGAGATCGTCATTTTGCTTCGCATTCAAAGAATAATAGTAGCTCTTTTTCTTAGTTGTTTCTGCGCCTTGCCTGCTTTAAGGGCAGAGCGTAGCGATTCCGCTGTTGTTCGCTTTTTGGAGAATGAATACGGCGTGCGTTTTACGTCCGACAATCGTATGGTGTTTTTCCAAAACGGACAAGAAAAATTCGATGACCTCTTCTCGGCCGTTCGGCAAGCCAAATCGACCATCCATTTGGAGTATTTCAACTTTCGTAACGACTCCATTTCAGCACTTCTTTTCCAGCTTTTGGCAGAGCGGGTAAAAGCAGGTGTCAAGGTGCGGGCGTTATTTGATGGCTTTGGCAACTCCTCCAATAATCGGCCTTTGCGCAAGACGCATCTGCAAGCTTTGCGCCAGCAGGGCATAGAGATTTACGAATACGATCCCATACGCTTTCCCTATATCAACCATGTGTTTAAGCGCGACCATCGAAAGATTGTGGTCATAGATGGTTTGATTGGATATACAGGTGGCATGAATGTAGCCGACTATTATATCAAAGGTAAGCCTGAATTTGGCAATTGGCGCGATATTCATGTGCGGGTCGAAGGGAGCGTGGTCGGAGACCTGCAACGCAGTTTTGTGGGTTTTTGGAACGAAGTGACAGGGCAGACGTTACAGGGCGATACCCTTTATCCGGGTTTTAGAGATGCACGCAAAAGTTTCGAGGGGTTAAAAGCTGATACGACAGCTACGGCAGGCCGAAAACTAATCGGTTTTGTTAATCGCATTCCCGGACGCACGCCACGCATTGTGCGTGAGACGTTCTTGACGGCCTTTGAGTCGGCTCGGCAGCAGATACAGATTATCAATCCGTATTTCACCCTAAACCGAAAACTGCGCCGTGCACTTCGCCGTGCCATAGAGCGAGGGGTGGATGTGCAGGTGATGGTGTCGGACAAAAGCGACATCCCCATCACGCCTCGTATCGTAGAATACAACGTGCACCAGTTGATGAAGTTGGGTGCAAAGATATATTTCTACACAGGTGGGTTTCACCATAGCAAAGTGTTGATGGTCGATAGTAGTTTTTGCTACATCGGTTCGGCGAACCTGAATGCCCGTAGCTTAGCTTTCGACTACGAATGCAATCTTCTTGTGCCCGATGTCTCGTCGACCCAAGCCTTGCAAAGCATTTTCGAGGCAGACAAGCGCACCAGTTGCTATCAGCTGACTCCTGAACGTTGGAAGCGCTTCAAACGTTCTCGACGGTTCTCTGCTTGGTTGTTTCATTTCCTCGCTCCATTTGTGTAAAGCGCAAATTGTTTCACCGATAGTTCATTCTTGCTTATGAGTGTCGTTCCTCGCAACACAGCTTTCTCCATCCTCAAGGCCATTGCTATCGTCCTTGTCGTGATGGGGCATTCGGGTGCTCCGGGTGCTCTGAATTCCTTTGCGTACATGATGCACGTGCCTATCTTCTTCCTTTGTGCGGGCTATTTTTTTAAGATAGAGAGCTTGGCTACAGGGGGCAGTTATTTCAAGAAGCGTATCACGGGCATTTACTTGCCTTTCCTGCGTTGGAGCATCGCCTTGTTGCTGCTACACAATATCTGGTTCTTCGTTGGCGTTTTGAATGAGACGGTGGGCAATGGTACGGGCGTATTGCACCCCTACAATTGGCAGATGTTCTCGCAACGTCTTTGGAGCATTGTGTTCAATATGTCGGGCTATGACGAATTTATCGGCGGGTCATTTTGGTTCTTCCGGGCATTCTTCATTGCGAGCGTCGGCTTTTGGGTGCTCATGCGTGTGCTCCATAGCTTTACTTTCTTCTCTAACAATGCACGCCGGGGATGGATGGCCGTAGGTGTATCTGTTGTGCTGATTGTTTGGATGTTAAGTTCCAATCTGCGCATGACAGGTGTGGCGCAAGGTGGCTATCGCGAACTCACTGGCTTGCTGTTTATGAGTATGGGCTTTCTCATTCGGGAGTACGAGTGCCGTTTGTCCGCAGGATGGAAAGTGATGATTTTTTATGCGCTTCTGCTGGTGTTGTTCACCTTGTATTGGCACTCGGCTATGACGCCTGGGGCAACGTTCTCCAGCTTTTTTGCTTTGCCTTTGCCCGCTCTTGTTGGCTTCCTCTTTTGGCTCAATGTGGCCAAATGGATTAACCGATACGACAATGGTTTTAAGCACATATTGGTCTATATAGGCAACAATACTATCTATGTTTTTGCTTTCCATTTCTTGGCATTTAAGCTGGTCTCTGCTTTGAAAATAGCCCTTTTGGGCTTGCCTTGGGAACAACTTGGAGCACACCCCGTGATTGCTGTGACGTCTGCGTTCGATCCGTTCTTTCTGCTATACACTATTGTGGGCATCGCTGTGCCTTTGCTGGTTGAACGTGTGTGGCGCATCGGCACAGCCAACATACATGTTCCTTACGACCGCATCGTGATGGTGCTCATGACGCTTCTTTTGAAGTTATGTCAGCGTGGCATCTATTGGCTCAAAAACATCGGGAAGATAGGACAGGTCCTGGTGGCTATGGTCAAGGAATTGGGGCGTATTCTTAAAGAAACATCTCGCCCGTCTGAAGATTAAAGAAGATATTTGACAAGGAGCAGATGAAGCTCCGATAGAATTTGAAACACAACCCTGAATGAGGCGATTTCGCAACATTGCACGCATTTTTTTAGGCATAGTCTTAGGTGGATACCTTGCCCTGTTGGCGCTTCTGCACTTCGATCCCTTGCAGCAGCGTTTAACAGCGTGGGTGTCTAAGGCTTTGGCAGAGCAGTTGCAAACAGAAGTGTCTATCGGAGAAATAGAAGTAGGACTTTTCAATAAAGTGCTTTTGCGCGATGTTTGCATCAAAGACCAGCAGAAGGATACTTTGCTGAAGGCACAAGCCCTCTCGGCTAAAATACAGTTGGCACCACTGCTTGATGGTATGGTGTCTCTGCGCACAATCTCCTTGATTGATGCGGATATTAAACTCTATCAAATTGCCAAAAATAAGCCTGCCAACTATCAGTTCTTGCTGGAGGCTTTCAAGAGTAAGGATACAAAAGAACCCTCGAAGCTCGACTTGCGTATCAACTCGCTCATTCTGCGTCGCTGTCGCCTTAGCTACGACAAACGTTATCTCCCTGCCACGCCGGGGAAATTCAATATGGCGCATCTGCGATTGTCGTCAGTGGATGCCAATGCCAGTTTGAAAGCCTTGACCAAGGATAGTGTCAATATGCGTCTGCGCTTTTTGAGTTTCAAAGAACAGAGTGGCGTGCAGCTACGTACCTTGAAAATGAAGCTAAGTGCCAATCGACACACTGCCATCGTGGAAGACTTTTTGCTACGTTTGGCGCAATCGTCTTTGATGCAGAACCATGTGGTGTTGCATTACGACTTGTCCGACTTCTTAGGGACACTGTCGGTGGCAGGGCATCTTCA
>JALFTM010000066.1 GCA_022788345.1 Bacteroidales bacterium | reverse complement strand
GCCCTTCGGAGAAGTCTTGAAACAGCGGTTGGCAAAGCTTTTGGAAAATCCCACCTTTGAGCGTACGCAGGTGGGGCTTTACGTCTACGACCTTACGGGCGATAGCGTTGTGTTTGCCCACAATCAACGGCAACAACTCCGACCCGCTTCTACACAGAAAGTGATTACGGCCGTGACAGCCCTCTCTCAGCTTGGAACAGACTATCGCTATACGACGCAACTCTTTCTCTCCGGCACCATTGTCGACTCCACGCAAACCCTCCAAGGCGACATCGCTATTCGTGGTGGCTTCGACCCACTCTTTCGCCGTGACGATCTCCATTCTTTCATCACCTCTTTGCGTGAGCGTGGCATCACGCGCATTGCAGGCAATGTTCTTATCGACCTTTCCATGAAAGACGAAACCCGTTTGGGGTGGGGCTGGTGTTGGGACGACCCCTATGGGGGTCTCACGCCACTGCTTTATAACGGCAAAGATCAGTTTGAGGAAAAATGGCGCACCGAACTCGCCGATGCAGGCATCGCTTTTTCAGGCTATTTCCTCCCTCGCACCGTCCCTGCAACGGCCGAACTCATCAACGAACGCCATCATACCATCGCCCAAGTGTTGCAAACGATGATGAAAGAAAGTGACAATCTCTTTGCCGAGTCGATGTTCTATCAACTCGTAGCCCAGAGCCGTCGTCCTTGGGCCACATACAAAGAAGGTGCTTCGCGCGTTTACACCCTGCTTCGCTCCCTTGGCATCGACACGAAAACCTGTCAAGTGGCTGATGGCAGTGGTCTCTCGCTCTACAACTACACCACACCTGAAATCCTTGCCACGCTCCTGCGCTATGCCTATCAGCATCAAGACATTTACGAAACCCTGCTTCCTTCGTTGCCCATAGCTGGAGTTGATGGCACGTTGCGTCGGCGCATGCGTTCGGGTGCGGCACATGGCAACGTGCGTGCCAAAACAGGAACAGTGGAGGGTGTGAGTGCGCTCGCTGGCTACCTCACTGCGGGCAATGGCAATCGTTATGCTTTTGCCATCATGAACCAAGGCATCCTTTCTACCGCCACAGGGCGCAATTTTCAAGATCGTGTCTGTCAAGCTTTGACAGCAAAGTAAGCACGTTTTAGGTGGGTGTAAGTGAATTGCTTATAATCTACTGAAAATAAGTTGTGTACAGGTGCATAATACGGGAGGCGCAGGAAAAAAAATCTTCCTGCGCCTCCCGTATTTTTTTCTTGCGCCTCGTGAAAAGGGAAATGGCGCAAGGTGGATTTTAGATGGAGATAAGTATGACGATTGGCTAAGTGTTGTCTATTTCCTGCGCAAAGCTTTTGGAACTCAAAAGCGCTCTTCCAATTCTTGCAATCCTAATTGCAAAGGACAAAAATATTATGTATCTTTGCAAATGATGAAGCAGAAAATTTATATAACACTGATTGGATGGGCAACAATACTCTTGTTGTCTGCAAGCAGTATGCTTCATCATCACCATCTCCAAGAAGCGTGTTTCGCTATTGAACAATGCGCTTTGGATGGGCAGTGGAACGATTTGCATACAGAGCATCCTTCAGAACATTCTGGCGGGGGAACAGCCGATCGTTGTGTGGTAGAGTCTATCAAGACTTTTTTGACCAATACACGCAGTGTGCAAGATGTACAAAAGAGCATAGATAAGCAAATTCCATTGCTCTTTGTTCATATTCCTTCTATTTATGTAGAACGTTTCATCCAATCGATCGAAAATCTATTTGATGAGGTATCAAGTAGAATCTTTTCGGGTTTCGTCGTTGTTGGTGGACTGCGAGGCCCTCCTATGGTTTAATACTATACAATCGTTGTTGCGATGCGTCCAAGCATTGCCCGTAAGTTGTATAGACTAAACCTAATTGATTTTTCTAAAAAACATTTTTCAATTGCTGTTATCCCGATGCACATAAACTGTGTTCTCGGTGTGTTTTGGTATGGAGAATGAAGAGCTGTTGGCAGATTGAATGCAATGGTTCTATAATGGTTTCGTGCATGCGTGTAACGGCAAGAGTTTGTCGCAGACTGGAAAATGGAGCGACGACTTTAATTAAATACTTTGATGAAAAAGAATTTGTTGATTATTCTTGCTGTGGGTGTAATAGCCTTTACGGCAGTGATGTTTATTCCCTCTAACAGAGCAAACTCTGGAGAAGAGGAGGAAACGGAAGATATGGTGGATGATAATAACATTCCTCTCGAAGTGTCTCAAATAGCATCTGTTGGACTTGTTACGGGACAGATAGAAGAGCGTATCCTTGATCAAACGCTAATGGCAAATGGACGCCTTGTTCTTCGTGCACAAAATGTTGCAGAAGTGGCCTCTAAGGTAGCTGGAATTGTGCAAAAAGTACTGGTCGTAGAGGGGCAGAAAGTTGCAAAAGGACAGGTCTTGGCTATGGTGGAAAACCCCGACATCGTTGTACTTCAACGCGAATACTATCAAGCTTGTAAGGAAACAGAATTTGCAAAAGCCGAAATGGAACGCCAACAATTCCTTCAGTCGCAAGGTGCAGGCTTGGGTAAAAATTTGCAACAAGCGCAAGCCAACTATCGTATTGTGCAGTCTAAACAGACGGGAATAGCCCGTCAGCTGCAACAGTTTGGTGTGAACCCAAAATCGGTGAGTAAGGGAGTGTTTACAACGATCTTCCCTTTGATTGCACCCATAGCAGGGATTGTCAGTGAGGTGACGGGCAGTTTGGGGAGCTATGCCGATATGCAAACACCAATTATGAAACTCCGCAACAACGATGCAGTGCAATGCGATCTCACAGTATTTGAGCGTGACCTACCGAAAGTGAAAGTTGGCGCTAAAGTGTGGATAACTTTGACCAACCAAGAGGGCGTTCGAGTGGAAGGAGTCGTCAGTGGCATCAATGAAAATTTCAACGAAGATAGCAAGGGTGTCTTAGTACATGTGAAGATAAATCCTCCGAGAGAGGTGCGCTTATTTGATGGAATGTATGTGACAGGGCTGATAGCTATCGGGGCGAATAAAGTGCAGGCAGTGCCCTCGGAAGCAATTGTGAAAGAAGGAAATAAGGCCTATATCTTTGCGCATAAACAAAAGCACTCTCTTCACTTGAAGAAAACGCATCATTTTAGTCGCCACGAAGTGAAAGTGGGAGCAGAGAACAACGGCTATACACAGATTACAATGGTGCATCCGATGGATATGAGTTTACCCATTGTTGTAAAGAATAGTTTTTACCTTGCCTCTATGGTAGGCAATCATGGAGAAGAATAAGTTATGTTTGAAAAACTCATTGCATATTCGATCAAGCATAAGCTTGTGATAGGCGTGTTGACATTGGGGCTTATCGTTTGGGGCATAGTCTCGCTCCTCCGTTTGCCTTTCGACTCAACGCCCGACATCACAAATAACCAAGTGCAGGTGATTACCCAAGCTCCTGCTTTGGGCGCACAAGAGGTGGAGCAATATATCACAACGCCCATTGAGCGGGCAATGGCTAATATCCCGAAATTAGAGGAACGGCGAAGCATTTCGCACAGTGGGCTATCGGTCATCACCCTTGTGTTTGAAGACGATGCCGACATCTACTGGGCGCGCCAGCAAGTGAGCCAGCAGTTGAAAGAAGTGGCAGAAGAATTGCCTAAGGATGGGCACACCTCGCTCGGACCTGTGGCTACGGGACTTGGCGAAATCTACCATTATACCCTGCGTGCCAAGGAGGGTTACGAACAAAAGTATTCGCTTACGGAACTGCGCAGTCTGCAAGATTGGGTGGTGCGCCAGCAGTTGTCTGGAACAAAGGGCTTGGCAGAAGTGAGCGGTTGGGGCGGTTTTGTGAAGCAGTACGAAGTGGCAGTGGATGCCGATCGTCTCAATGCTTCGGGCGTAACCATTCCCGAAGTGTACGATGCCTTGGAACGCAACAATGCCAACACGGGTGGTAGTTACATCGAACAGCAGAACCAGCAGTACTTCATTCGTGGTATCGGAGTAGTCAAGACTTTGCAAGATGTGGAGAACATCGCCATTAAGACTGTGGCAGGTACGCCCGTTCGCATCCGTGATGTGGCAGAGGTGCGCTTCGGAACAGCTACCCGCTTTGGGGCTGTTACCCGAAACGGTGAGGGCGAAGTGGTGGCAGGCATCACGATTATGCTCAAAGGCGAGAATTTTCAAGAAGTGAGTGAGCGTGTGAAGACACGCATCGCCAGCATTCAAAAATCCCTGCCCGAGGGCGTCGTCATTGAACCTTACATTGACCGTACGCAGTTGGTTGAACGTGTGCAAGGAACAATCGCCCGTAATCTCGTGGAGGGCGGACTGATCGTCATCTTTATACTGATTCTTTTCCTTGGCAACTATCGTGCGGGTTTAGTCGTGGCAAGTGTCATTCCTCTGAGCATGCTCTTTGCCTTTGGCATGATGCAACTCTTTGGCATCAGTGGCAACTTGATGAGTCTCGGAGCCATCGACTTCGGCATGATAGTGGATTCGGCAGTCATTATCGTGGAGGCAGTTTGTCTGCACCTTGAGAAGCAGCGGGCGAAATACCCTTCGCTGAGGCTCACGCAGGCTGAGATGGACGCCGAAGTGCTTTATGCTTCGTCGCGCATCCGCAACTCGGCAGCTTTTGGAGAGATCATAATAATGATTGTCTATATTCCGCTGATGACCTTGGTCGGCATTGAGGGCAAGATGTTCCGCCCCATGGCTTTGACCATCTTCTTCGCCATCCTCGGAGCGTTCCTCCTGTCGATGGTCTATGTGCCGGTGGCAACCTCGCTCTTCTTAAGTAAGAAGGTGAAGACTAAGGAGAATTTCTCCGACCGTATGATGCACAAGTTTGAAAGCTGGTATCGTCCTGTTATCAACTGGGCTTTGCGGTTCAACAAAGAGCTGATCGTTTCGTCAGTGGTGCTCTTCCTCGTGAGCGTGGCAGGCTTCAGTAAACTCGGCGGAGAATTTATCCCAAGTTTGGAAGAGGGCGATTTTACTGCCGAGCTGAGCATGGCGCAGGGAACGTCGCTCACACAGATGATTGAGACCACCACTAAGGCTGAGAAGATACTCAAGGAGAAATTCCCTGAGGTGAAGCAAGTTGTTACACGTATTGGTAGCGCAGAGATACCCACCGACCCTATGCCGATAGAACGGGCTGATATGATGATAGCCCTTACTCCCAAGGACACATGGACGAGTGCCGAGAGTACTGAAGAGTTGATGGAGCGAATGGATGAGGCGCTGAAAACCATTCCTGGCTTGGGCGTAGAGATGAGTCAGCCCATACAGATGCGCAACAACGAGTTGATCACGGGCATTAAGCAAGACGTGGCTGTTAAAATTTATGGCGATGATCTTGATGTTTTGACCCAAGAGGCGGAAAAGGTGGCAAAGATCGTGGCAAATGTGAAAGGCGTCACAGAACCCTTTGTAGAGAAGGTGCAGGGACTGCCACAGGTGCAAGTAAAATATAACCACGAGCGGATGGCAGAGTATGGGCTGACTATTGCCGATGCCAACCGCATTCTGCAAACAGCTTTTGCGGGTGGTGTAGCAGGACAGGTCTATGAAGAAGACCGCAGGTTTGACCTTGTGGTGCGCCTTGATAACGCCAAACGCAACGAAATCGCCTCGCTGGAGAATCTCTACCTCCCTCTGCCCAATGGCGGAACGATCCCGCTCTCGCAAGTGGCGCAGATAGAATATGCCAAAGCCCCTGCGCAGATTGCACACGACGATGGTATGCGTCGCATCTATGTAGGGTTCAATGTCCGAGGGCGTGATGTGCAGAGCACGATTGCCGAGATTGAAGATCTCTTGACGCAGAAGGTGAAACTTCCAACGGGCTACTATTATAGCTATGATGGGGAGTTCAAGAATTTGCAAGAGGCAACCTCTCGTCTTTCCATTGCCATTCCAGTTGCCTTGACACTGATCCTCCTTTTATTATATGCCACAGTGAAGAACCTAAGAGAAGCCCTCTTCGTTTTCTCAGCCATACCTTTGGCTGCTATTGGCGGGGTGTGGGCATTGTGGGTGCGGGGCTTACCCTTCTCCATCTCGGCTGGCGTAGGTTTTATTGCCCTTTTCGGAGTGGCAGTACTCAATGGTATTGTCCTCATCGGACAGTTGAACGCCTTGGAGAAAAAGGGCTATGCCAACATTGAAGACCGCATAGTGAAAGGAGCATTGAGCCGTTTGCGCCCAGTGTTAATGACTGCTCTGGTGGCAAGCATGGGTTTCCTACCCATGGCACTCTCCACGGGCGACGGTGCAGAGGTGCAACGACCTTTGGCAACTGTTGTTATTGGCGGATTGATAACTTCCACCATCCTCACCCTCCTTGTGTTGCCAGCCATCTATAAGATGTTCACAAAAAAATAAACGACAATGAAGAAATTCTTGATATTATGTCTCGCCTTCGTCAGCCTTGGCATCCAAGCACAGAGACGACTCGCCTTGGCAGAATGCCTTGCTCTGGCAGAGGAAAGCAACTATGGACTGCAGGCGAGTAAACTCGACATTGAACAAGCCCGCTGGCTCAAAAATACAGCGTGGAACTTGGACAAAACTTCGCTCTCCTTGAGTCAAGACCCCACTTCGGGCGGAAGTCCAGATAATAGTCTAACGCTGAGCCAAAACCTTGATTTTTCAACGGTGTATAAGGTACGGAAAAAGACCCTGCAGGCGGAGGTTGGCGTGGCAGAGAGTCGTCTGAATGTGGCACGCAACGACCTTCGGTTCAAGGTGGCTACGCTTTATGAAAATATGGTTTATGTGCAAGAGCAGATGCGTCTGCTCACACTCCAAGATACGGTACTTAAAGCCTATTTGCACAAGGCAACAGTCCGCTACAAGGCTGGAGAGGCACGCCAGTTGGAACAGCTGACTGCCAATCGACTCTTGCAGAACAATCTGCAAGAGAAACAGGCATTGCAATCCACCTTTTGGAATTTGCAACAACAGCTCTCGGCACTCCTTGGTGCGCCTGGCGAAGCGGTTGTTCCTGCCGAAGACTCCTTGCAAGTCCTGCCCTTGGAAGTGCCCCTCGCCTTAAACTTTGAGCAAAGTGCGGAGGGACAACTCTTGCGCAGTGAAGCCGTAGTCACGGAAAGACGAGTGACAGAGGCGAAGACCGATTATCTGCCATCGTTCAACCTTGGACTGCGCCACCAGCTGGTGATTTCGGGTTGGAATCCCTATGGCATCGACCGCAGTAAGTTCGACAAGGGCAATTTTATGGGCTTTGAAGTGGGCGTGAGCTTCCCTTTGTTCACAAAAGCCACGAGGGCAAAGGTGCGTGCGGCTAAGTTGCAAAGCGAGATGGCTATATTGGCTCTCCGTCAAGCTGAACTTAATCAGCAAACAGCCTATTCCCAAGCCCTTGAGCAATACCGACAGGCGAAGCAACGGCTCAACTATTATAGCCAAGTCGCCATGCCTGAGGTGCAGAAGATGGTGCGCATTGCCCAAGTGTCGTATGAGAATGCCGACATTGGCTATATCGAGTATGTCAACACCTTGCAGGAGCGTATTTCCACCCGCTTGAAGCAAGCTGAAGCTACCCATGAATTGAACCAAAGTCTGCTCCAATTGCAGCGTTTAGCAGGGCAGTAAGAACAGCGTGCAAGCATAATCCCCATTCAACGGCTCGGAGGTCGTTGAATGGGGATTGCTGTGTGAAAGGATAGGGCAGGAGAGGTGTTACTCCCACTCAATGGTTGAAGGTGGCTTGGACGAGATGTCGTAGCAGACGCGGTTGATGCCTTTGACCTTGTTGATGATCTCGTTGCTCACCTTGGCAAGAAACTCGTAGGGGAGGTGTGCCCAGTCGGCTGTCATGGCATCGGTGCTTGTCACCGCACGGAGGGCTACGGCCCGTTCGTAGGTGCGCTCGTCGCCCATCACGCCTACGCTACGCACAGGGAGGAGAATAACGCCAGCCTGCCACGTTTGGTCGTAGAGCGATACTTCACGGCCATTGACTTCGGTTGTCCAGTTGCGCAAGCCCTCGATAAAGATGTCGTCTGCCTCTTGGAGAATTTGCACTTTCTCTGGTGTGATGTCGCCAAGAATGCGCACTGCCAAACCCGGACCGGGGAAAGGGTGGCGAGAAATGAGGTGTTCGGGCATGCCCAATGCACGACCAACGCCACGCACTTCATCTTTGAACAACCAACGGAGAGGTTCGCAAAGGCGGAGGTTCATCTTCTCTGGCAAACCGCCCACATTGTGGTGGCTCTTGATAACCTTACCCGTGATGTTGAGGCTCTCGATGCAGTCGGGGTATATCGTACCTTGAGCGAGCCATTTGGCATCTGTGATTTTTTGCGCCTCGGCATCAAATACATCGATGAAGCCCTTGCCGATGATCTTGCGCTTGGCTTCAGGCTCTTCTACGCCAGAGAGTTCGGCAAAGAACTTTGCAGAAGCGTCTACACCAATGATGTTCAAACCAAGTGCTTCGTAGTCGCGAATAACGTTGTGGAATTCATTCTTGCGCAACATCCCGTGGTCTACGAAGATGCAGGTCAGGTTGCGCCCAATGGCGCGGTGTAGCAATACGGCGGCCACAGAGGAGTCGACACCACCACTCAAGCCGAGAATGACGCGGTCGTCGCCCAATTGCTGACGCAGTTCGGCCACGGTGCTCTCAATGAAAGAGTCTGCACTCCAGTCTTGACGACTGCCACAGACCTTGATGACAAAGTTTTCCAACATGCGACGACCATCCAAGGAGTGGAACACTTCGGGATGGAACTGCACGCCAAAGAAAGGCTCGCTCTCATGTTGAAAAGCGGCAAACTGCACATCGGCCGTAGACCCTACTGCGCGAAAGCCCTCGCCAAGCTGTGTGATGCTGTCGCCATGGCTCATCCATACTTGTGACCCTACTTCTACGCCCTCAAAGATGGGACAAGTGTGATCCACAGCAGTGAGATTGGCACGGCCATATTCATGGGCGTGTGTCGATTCCACCTTTCCGCCAAAAACGTGGGTGGTGAGTTGTGCACCATAGCAGATGCCGAGGATGGGGTAGCGACCTCGTATCTTATCAAAGTCGATGCGGAAGCTGTCGGGGTCGTGAACACTATAAGGCGAACCGCTGAGAATGACACCAATGACATCGGGGTCGTTCTCAGGAAACTTGTTGTAGGGGAGGATTTCGCAGAAAGTGTTCATCTCACGGACGCGACGCCCAATGAGTTGTGTGGTTTGAGAACCAAAGTCGAGGATGATAATCTTTTGTGCCATGGTGAGTGGTTATGCAAAATGGAAAGAAAGAATAAAGCGAATAGAAAATGTGCCAGCAAACCACAAGGTTGCTGGCACACTAAACGGTCTTACTTCTTGAGCAAGTCGCGGATTTCTGTGAGAAGCTTCTCCTCTGCAGAAGGCTCTGCTGGAGCAGCAGGCGCTTCGGCCTCTTTCTTTTTCATGTTGTTGATGACCTTCACGATGCAGAAGATACAGAACGCAATGATAATAAAGTCTAAGATGTTCTGAATGAGGTTGCCGTAAGTGATCTTGGCTTCGCCCACAGTAACAGCCAACGTTTTGAAATCAACGCCACCAGTGAAAATACCAACGAGAGGCATGATGAGGTCCTCTACAATAGAGGTCACGATTTTACCAAAAGCACCACCGATGATGACACCGACTGCCAAATCCATGGCGTTGCCCTTGATGGCAAAATCCTTAAATTCTTGAATGAATCCCATGTTGTTCTATTTTTGAAATTGTACACAAAGAGGTGGGAGAAAAGTTTCCCACAAAGAATTTTAGTCCGCTTTCTCAAAAGCTCTGTAATCGCCAACTGCAATTGTCAAAAGCGAGCTACTTGATTTTTTCGTCCTTAAATTCACTGCAAAAGTAAAAAGTATTTTGTACTTTTGCTATGCCGTTAGGCAAAAAGTTGAAGCACAAGCCTCATTTTCTTTGTTTAGTGGCCTGAAACACGTCAGATTTAATTACTCAATAATCAAAACAATCATTATGACTAAAGTAGGTATTAACGGTTTCGGTCGTATCGGCCGTTTCGTTTTCCGTGCTGCTCAGACTCGTTCTGACATTGAAATCGTAGGTATCAACGACCTCTGCCCAGTTGACTATTTGGCTTACATGCTCAAGTATGACACTATGCACGGCCAATTCGAAGGCACTATCGAAGCTGACGTTGAGAACAGCAAGCTCATCGTAAACGGTAAGGCTATTCGCATCACTGCAGAGCGTAACCCTGCTGACTTGAAGTGGGACGAAGTTGGTGCAGAGTACGTTGTAGAATCTACTGGTCTCTTCCTCAGCAAGGATAAGGCTCAAGCTCACATCGAAGCTGGTGCTAAGTATGTTGTAATGTCTGCTCCTTCTAAGGACGACACTCCTATGTTCGTATGCGGTGTAAACTTCGACAAGTACGAAAAGGGCACACAATTCGTTTCTAACGCTTCTTGCACAACAAACTGCTTGGCTCCTGTTGCTAAGGTGTTGAACGACAAGTGGGGTATCAAGGATGGCTTGATGACAACTGTACACGCTACAACTGCTACTCAGAAGACTGTAGACGGTCCTTCTGTAAAGGACTGGCGTGGTGGTCGTGCCGCTGCTGGTAACATCATCCCTTCTTCAACTGGTGCTGCTAAGGCTGTAGGTAAGGTAATTCCTGAACTCAACGGCAAGCTCACAGGTATGGCTTTCCGCGTTCCAACTTTGGACGTATCTGTAGTAGACCTCACAGTAAACTTGGCTAAGCCTGCAACTTACGCAGAAATCTGCGCTGCAATGAAGGCTGCTTCTGAGAACGAACTCAAGGGTGTGCTCGGTTACACTGAAGAAGACGTAGTTTCTTCAGACTTCCTCGGCGACGCTCGCACTTCTATCTTCGATGCTAAGGCTGGTATCGCTTTGACTGACACTTTCGTAAAGGTTGTATCTTGGTACGACAACGAAATCGGTTACTCAAACAAGGTGCTTGAGCTTATCGCTCACATGGCTAAGGTTAACGGCTAATAGTTAAGCCAAACTTTAATTAGACATCCCTTTCATAGCGTAAGCCATGAAAGGGATGTTTCATAGGCAAGAAAAGGCATACCTACTTATAGTGATATATCCATCACTATAAGTAGGTATTTTGGGTTTCCGAGAGGGTATTTGGTTGGCATTTGTTGGGTTTTGAACAGTGTGTTTTATATTTTTGCACAGTGTTATTCACACAGCCTTAATGGCACCCTATCTAATAATGTCTTATATCAATTATTATTAAAACATGAGTAGAAAAATAACCCTTTTTGCAACCCTACTAATGGCAACCTTTGCAGTGCAAATCTCTACAAAAGCTCAAAGCCTTTCTACAGAAAACGGTGTTATTACAACACCTCCTGAAGGATATAAAAAATCCTATTATATGGATTTGCAGACTTACGATAATGTGGTCGGTTTAATGGGTGATACGCACACGGAAACCTCTGTTGTCTTTACAGAAAATGGAGAGGTCTATGTGCCTAATATGGTCTATCGCAAATCGGTTAAAGGTTATTTGCGTGGTATCTTAAATGCAACTGGGGATACCATTACTTTTGCCAATAGGCAAGTGGTGGGCTATGCACCTAACTTGAAGCAACCTTATTATTTGGAGGTTATCGATTTGAAAGGGAAACGCACAGGTGTGTCTTCTTTTCGCTGGGCAATTGACAAAGCAACCCAATCTATTGCACCAGTAGATACATCACTTTATTTGGCCCTTTTTGTCGGCGACGACGATTCTGGCTATTTTGGTATGGGGGCGAATATGACTTATCGGCCTAAAGACAGTGTAGATGCGCGATTAGACTCATACAACTTCTCTTGCGTTAATATTAGTTACGACCGTACGAACGATGCAATAAGCAGGCAAAAGGCAAAAGGATATTTTGATGGCGATACGTTCTATGTCAAAGGACTTGATTTGAAATACCCACAAGCGTGGTTAAAGGGGACTTTAAGAGACGATGGCGTAGTGCAGTTTCTCTCTCGTCAATTGGTTCATCTCTCTTCTAATGATGATCCTGTAGCTCTCATTGCAATCTCTGAGAATGCAGAAGGAAACACTATTTATCAAGCTGGATTTTTGTTGCAATATGATGCAGAGAAGCGTGAACTCACTGCAGTAGATGATCAGAATTGGATAGCAAATTGTAGTGTTGATGAAGAGCAGTTGCAAGTGCAACAGGTTTACAAAGCCATGCAACTTACATACAATGAACTGCATATTGCGCAACCACAGAATCCTGTCTTTGGTCATTATTTAAAAGAGAGCAAAGAATTGAAAGTTACTTTGTTGAGTAAAGACACCAAGGAACAAGCACTCGACACAGATTTCCTCTTCTACAAGATATACATAGATGGAGAGCTTCATACTTTCACAAAAGCTGACAATCCACGTATGAAGAGTGAAGAAGACATCATAGAGATGCCTTGGACATTTAGTGACTACTACACAGTTTCGGGACGCTCTGAAGAAAAGTATATTACGTTGAACGGAATATCAGAGCAAGCAAAAACAATAAGTGTGGAGTTAATTTATCGCATCAAAGGCGAGGTAAGAGTATCGGACCGTTTGGTTTATGATATACAAGAAGGTACTACATCTTACATAACAGGGCTGGCGGCTGTGATAGCCGATAAGTCCCCTGTGGAGATACATTATTACGATTTACAAGGGAAACGTCTTTTTGCTCCTAAAACAGGAATGTTAATTCGCCAAACGCGATATAATGATGGCACGATTTGCACAGAGCGCATCTTGCGATAGCCTTTCTTCCTTTATGATGTTTTGCAACCCTTTTCTTGAGAATCAATTATGCAAGGAAAGGGTTGTTCTGTCCTTTATGTGCTTCCCGCTTTTTCTTCTTGCACTTCTTGATGGTTGCTAAAGAGCAGAATGTCTTCTGCCCTAATCAATTTGATTATAAGCGGATTGTGTGTGACTTCTTGCGTTGTAATTGTGGGAGGTGCATTCTCCCTCGCAACCAAACTTGCACGTATTTCTCTTAAACTAAGGTGATTGCTTGCTTCAAAAAGCAGAGGATGTGAAAAAAGTCCGCCGATTTTATGCCTTAAAACTTTGTTTGCTGGGAAATTATATGTAATTTTGCAGTCGCATATTGCCCAACGTAGCGGGCAACTCTTGTTTTGCGCTTCGATAGACAAATAATAAAAATAAAATATACAAGCAATGAAACGGACATTCCAGCCCCACAACAGAAAGAGAAACAATAAGCATGGTTTCCGTCAGCGTATGCTGACTGCAAACGGTCGCCGCGTGTTGGCCGCTCGTCGTGCAAAGGGTCGTAAGAAGCTCACAGTTTCTGACGAAGTGCACGGCAAGAAGTAAATCCTGCTTCACTCGCAAAGATAAATCCTCTTTTAGCTTCATAGAGAAGTTGAAAGAGGTTTTTTTGTAACAGCCTATTGTGACTGATAGAAAAAGTAGAAGCATACCCGCTACTCCGACATGAAGACAATAGGGTAGGGCAATGCGATTTCGTGTATTTGTAGTGGGCGCAATGGGCGGGCATCTTCATGTCCAACTCCTTATGGCCGATAACAAAGGCATATTTCTCTGAAGTCTGTAATTTATAGTCCTTTAGACAGACAGCGCATTGCTCACTCTTGTTTCTATCCGTGCAAAAACTGAAAAAACATCGCTTCTTTAAGGCTTAAAAGGAAAGAAAAATTTGGCGGATTGCGTACTTATATTTATTTTTGCAGATAGCTACGACTTGCGAATTAGAGGTGACAAACCTCTAAGGATATAATAAATCACAACAATAGTCGTTATGTATAGAACAAGCGGTCGTAAAATAGCCGTCGTTTCAATTAAACACTACACAACACAG
>JALFTM010000065.1 GCA_022788345.1 Bacteroidales bacterium | reverse complement strand
TGATTTTGCAATAATTCTACAAATATAAATTTCACTTAATTCTTCACTTTCAAATGTGGTTAACTCAATCTTCTATTGGACGTAAGGTTGTGATGTCAGTGACAGGTTTGGCATTGATTCTCTTCATGACCTTCCACGCCTGCATGAACGTGGTGGCTATCTTCTCTGGAGAAGCCTACAACACAATCTGCGAGATGCTCGGTGCCAACTGGTATGCCATTGTGGCAACTGCTGGTTTGGGCGCATTGGTGGCGGCTCACTTCGTGTTCGCTGTCATCCTTACGTTGCAAAACCGTAAGGCGCGCGGTGCAAGTCGCTACGCTGTGACCGACCGCCCCAACACAGTCGAATGGTCGTCGCAAAACATGTTCGTGCTCGGTGTAATCATCTGCTTGGGCATGTTGCTACACTTGGGTCAATTCTGGCTCAACATGATGTATGCCGAAATCTTCAATGGCGGTTTCGCCATCTGCTACAACGATGTGATGGCTCACGATGGTTACGAACTCATCAAGCGCACCTTTGCCAACCCCATCAACGTGGTGTTGTATCTCGTATGGTTCGTAGCCATTTGGTTCCATATGACACACGGTATGTGGAGCGGTTTGCAAACGCTCGGTGCCAGCGGTAAAACTTGGTTCAGCCGCATCAAGTGCATCAGCTATGTGTACTCTACAATCATCATGGCACTCTTCGCCATCGTAGTTCTTTACTTCGGTCTCGGCTGTGCCGAATAATCGAAACGAAAGGCATTCATCCTATTCATTCAAAATAGACATACGACAATGGCAACATTAGACTCCAAAATACCCGCTGGCCCTATTTCGGAAAAGTGGACCAACTATAAGGCACACCAAAAACTGGTGAACCCAAAGAACAAGCGCAAGCTCGACGTGATCGTTGTGGGCACAGGTTTGGCAGGTGCTTCTGCCGCCGCTTCACTCGGCGAAATGGGCTTCAAAGTGAAGAACTTCTGCATACAAGATTCACCCCGTCGCGCACACTCCATCGCAGCACAGGGCGGTATCAACGCTGCGAAGAACTATCAGAACGATGGCGACTCCGTATATCGTCTCTTCTACGACACCGTAAAGGGTGGCGACTATCGCG
The DNA here is from genome assembly GCA_022788345.1 of Bacteroidales bacterium. GTDB lineage: Bacteria > Bacteroidota > Bacteroidia > Bacteroidales > Bacteroidaceae > Alloprevotella. The sequence goes on along the minus strand of JALFTM010000065.1, from coordinate 3,583 downwards.
CCCGTGAGGCCAACGTTTACCGCCTCGCAGAGGTGAGCAACAGCATCATCGACCAATGTGTGGCACAAGGCGTACCTTTCGCCCGCGAATATGGTGGCACACTCGCCAACCGTTCTTTCGGTGGCGCGCAGGTGAGCCGTACTTTCTACGCCAAAGGTCAGACAGGACAACAGCTCCTCCTCGGTGCTTACTCTGCCTTGATGTGTCAAGTACACGCAGGGCAAGTAGAGCTATACACCCGCTACGAAATGCTCGATGTAGTGATTATTGATGGTCGCGCCCGTGGCATTATCGCCCGCAACCTCATCAATGGCAACATCGAACGCTTCGCCGCTCACGCAGTAGTGCTCGGCACAGGTGGCTATGGCAACACTTATTTCCTTTCCACCAACGCCATGGGTTGCAACTGCTCGGCTGCCATCGCTGCTTACCGCAAGGGTGCATATTTTGCCAACCCTGCTTATGTGCAGATCCACCCCACTTGTATCCCCGTTCACGGCGACAAGCAATCGAAGCTCACTTTGATGTCAGAGTCGTTGCGCAACGATGGTCGCATCTGGGTGCCTAAGAAGCTCGAAGACGCCAAGCGCTTGCAAGCAGGTGAAATCCAAGGTCGCGACATCCCAGAGGAAGACCGCGACTACTACCTCGAACGCCGCTATCCAGCCTTCGGTAACCTCGTTCCCCGTGACGTGGCTTCTCGTGCCGCCAAGGAGCGTTGCGACAAGGGCTACGGCGTGAACAACACCGGTTTGGCCGTATTCCTCGACTTCTCTCAAGCCATCGACATCTATGGCAAGAAAGAAATCGAAGCCCGCTATGGCAACCTCTTCGACATGTATGAAGAGATCACCGACGAAAGCCCCTACGAGACACCAATGATGATCTATCCCGCCATCCACTACACCATGGGCGGCCTTTGGGTAGACTATGAACTCTCAACAAATATCCCCGGCCTCTTCGCCATCGGTGAGGCCAACTTCTCTGACCACGGTGCGAACCGCCTTGGTGCATCAGCTTTGATGCAAGGTTTGGCAGACGGCTATTTTGTGCTCCCTTATACGATTCAAAATTATTTGAGCGACCAAATCACAGTTCCTCGCTTCTCTACCGATCTCCCAGAGTTCGTGGCAGCAGAGAACGCCGTGAAAGCCCGCATCGAACGTCTCTTGAACATCAAGGGCAAGCGTTCTGTGGATTCTATCCACAAGGAGCTTGGTCGTGTGATGTGGGACTTCGTAGGCATGGGACGCACCGCCGAAGGTCTCAAGGAAGGTATCCAACGCATCCAACAGATTCGCAAGGACTTCTACGAACAGCTCTTCGTGCCACACATTGAGGGCGTGAACGTAGAACTTGAAAAGGCACTCCGCCTCGAAGACTTCATCCTCATGGGCGAACTCATGGCGCACGATGCGCTCAACCGCAACGAATCTTGTGGTGGTCACTTCCGCGAAGAATATCAAACGGAAGAAGGCGAAGCCAAGCGCGACGACGAAAACTACTTCTACGTGGGTTGCTGGGAATATCAGGGCGACGACAACACCGCTCCTGCTTTCTACAAAGAGCCACTCGAATACGAAGCAATCAAAGTTCAGACCCGTAACTATAAGAGCTAAACCTCTCCATCACCCTCCCCGCTTCAATGGGTTGCGCCCACAGCGGTGACACCCATAGGAGCAGGAGACATGGACATAGTTCAATTTACATTCAAGACAACATCATGGCTAAAAATATCAGCTTTACAATAAGATATTGGAAACAGAATGGTCCAAAGGATGCGGGTCACTTCGACGAGCGTCACATGACAGACATCCCCGACGACACTTCGTTCCTCGAAATGCTCGACATCCTCAACGAACAGCTCATTGAGGAAGGCAACGAACCTTTCGTGTTTGACCACGACTGCCGCGAGGGCATCTGCGGTATGTGCTCACTCTACATCAATGGTACGCCCCACGGCAAGACCGAGAGTGGTGCAACTACTTGCCAGCTCTATATGCGTCGCTTCAAGGATGGTGATGTGATCACCGTAGAGCCTTGGCGTTCGGCCGCTTTCCCTGTGATCAAGGACTGCATGGTAGACCGCACGGCTTTCGACGCCATCCAAGCAGCAGGCGGTTATGTGACCGTGCGCACCGGTGCTCCTCAGGATGCCAACGCCATCCTCATCCCCAAGCCCGATGCGGACGAAGCAATGGACTGCGCCACTTGTATCGGTTGCGGAGCTTGCGTGGCCGCTTGTAAGAACGGTTCTGCGATGCTCTTCGTGTCGTCCAAGGTGAGTCAGTTCGCCCTCCTGCCACAAGGCAAGCTCGAAGCCGCTAAGCGCGCCAAGGCAATGGTGGCCAAGATGGACGAACTCGGTTTTGGTAACTGCACCAACACCCGTGCTTGCGAGGCCGTATGCCCCAAGAACGAGAGCATTGCCAACATCGCTCGCCTCAACCGCGAATACCTCAAAGCCAAGATGGCCGACTAAACGGCATCTCGACAGCTACATTTATCTCACCTTTCTAAGCCATTTAGAGAGGTGAGATTTGTTTTTAACCAACAGCCAGCCACAAGAATACAACACAAAAGATGATGAGCAACTATGCAGATAAAAAGTATGAAGTGTTCAATTTGTTCGAGAAGCAATGGGCACTGGTCACAGCAGGCAACGTGGACGATTTCAATGCCTGCACCGTAAGCTGGGGAAGCATGGGCACAATTTGGACGGGCAAGAACGGAAAAGGTTCGGCCATCACGGTGTACATTCACCCAGCACGCCACACACTGAAGTTCATGCAAGAGAACGAGTATTTCACGGTGAGCTTCTTTGACAAGTCGCATCGCAAGGCTTTAGCCGTCATGGGTACAAAATCGGGGCGTGACGGCAACAAAGTGGCAGAGGCAGGACTGACTCCTGTGCCTATGGCAGAAGGTGGTATGACCTTTGCGGAAGCGAACTTCACGTTCCTTTGTCGCAAAGTCTATCAACATCCCTTTGCCAAAGAAGGGCTTGCAGAAGATGTGCAAACGTACTATGCCACACATCCTCGCGAGTTTCCGCAAGACGAGGATGGCAACTGGCAACCCCACTGGATGTTCATCGGCGAAATTGTGGCCACCAAAGAGACGTAAGGCCATGAATAGGGCCACTTGTCTCAACCATCCTTAGCCCAATGCTCCGAGCGCAAGGCGGTTGCGCATACCACATTTGCGCCGAACCAACGAACAGGGAAGCGACTTTTTGAAAGTCGCTTCCCTGTGTATCTGCTATTTAGCGATTTGCACCGACAGGTTAATCCTTGCCTACGGGCAATGGTGCCATACCACTTCCGCTTAGTTCTTGTGGCAAGTGTCGCCCTCGGCGGTGAAAGCAGCGAGCATCCACAGTTCCTTTTCCTGCTCACGGATGTAGTCGCCAAGGAGTGCCACTGTGGTGTCGTCGCCCACTTCGGCAGCGAGTTTCACAATTTTGCGTTCCTCGTCAAGGAGAAAAGCAGTGGTGTCAATGATGTTTTTCACGCAAGCATCACCGCAGTGTACCACGCCAGCCTCTTCGACACGGGCAACCTTGAGGTAGTCGCTGAAGCGA
>JALFTM010000064.1 GCA_022788345.1 Bacteroidales bacterium | reverse complement strand
GATGCGGCGGTAAAAAGAGGTGTTACCTTCGTTGTCGTACTTCGACAAGTCGGCATTACCAGCAGGACCATCCACACCAGTGAGAATGAGGTTGCCATAAATCTTGGCCATCAAAGCGTTGGCATCGAACGTTGTGTTCGTCTGTGGGTCCTCGATGCTCAGCTCAAGGTCATTGGCGCAAGAGGATGCTCCCAAGGCCAAAACAAGGGCCAATGCAGAGGGAGCAAGTTTTGAAAATATGCGTTTCATAAAAGTGATCTTATTGAAATCCGAAAGACTTTTGAAAATGGGGAAAAGGGTTGTTTGCAGAGGAGTCGCAGAGGCGATGTCCCGAAGTGGCGCAGGGAAAATTTCCAAGTGGCGCAAGAAGAAATTTCTTGAGGCGCAAGAAGAAAAAAAATCCAAGCCTTGCTTTTGAAATGCCATCAGACGAATGGTGTTTCGTCTGTGGTAGCCAGTGCGTTGCTCCACACAAACGTTTGCCCTCCCCTCTTCGAGGGTCTTTCTTTGGGGGTTAGAACTGAAGATTTACACCAAAGAGGAAGGTGGTTGGACGTGGATAAATATCTCTATCGACACCATTCCCCGCAGTGAGTTCTGGATCGAGTCCCTTATACTTCGTCACAACGAATGGGTTCTGCACGGTGGCGTAAACACGACCAGCGATGCCTTCATATTTTCCGCCTTTGAAGAGGTTGCGGAAACTATAACCCAAAGTGATGTTGTCGCAACGGAGGAAAGAGGCGTTGCGCACGAAGTAGTCGCTTCGGTGTGCGATGTCGCTCTTACCTGTGAAGCCCACAGCGATAGCCTCTGCGGTAGTGTTTCGATAAGCACTGTTAGAGTAGAAACTTGCTGCTGCATTGTTGGCCAAGAAGTCGTAGTAGACATAGTTGTTCAAGCTGGAGCGGAGCGTGAAACTGAAGTCCCAAGCCTTGTACAGGAACTTGTTGGTCATGCCCATTGTCACATCGGCATCGGGCTTCTTGTACACGTAGCGGTCGTCATCCGTAATTTTGCCGTCCGCATTGCGATCCACGAAGACACCTTCAATGGGTTGTCCTTTCTCGTCATACACCTGTTGGAACACATAGAAGCTATTGGCTGCTTCGCCAACGATGTGTGCCTGCACCTGACCGCCACGAGACGTACCCCCACCAGTGAGAATAGCTCCTGCGCCTGTGTTCAAAGCCGTAATCTTATTCTTGTTCCAACCTACGTTGTAGGTAATTTGCCAAGTGAAATCGTCAGAGACAATAGGGCGTGCATTGACGGTGAACTCAACGCCGGTGTTGCGCAAAGAACCAACATTCATGATTTTGAAGTTGTTGAAGTCGACACCTGCGGGGCGAGTCACAGCACTAATGAGGTCTTTCGTGTTGCGGAGATAGTAGTCGATTGTACCATCGATGCGACCATTGAGGAATGAGAAATCAAGACCAGCATTCCAAGTTGTAGTCTTTTCCCAAGTGAGGTTCTTGTTGGTCACTTCAGGGCGAGCAATCGTGTAGTATGTGTCACCGAATGGATATTGTGCGTAGGTGTTACCTGTCACATAGCGTGTCACATAGTAGAAGTCGTTGCCGATGTTCTGCTGACCTGTGATACCCCAGCCGAGACGGAGCTTCAAGTCACTCAACCAAGCCACATTCTTGAGAAAATCCTCTTCCTTTATCTTCCAAGCGAAAGCGAATGAAGGGAATGTACCCCACTTGTGGCCTTCAGCGAAACGAGAAGAACCATCGGCACGCACCGTTGCGGTGAAGAGGTAGCGGTCCATAAGGGTATAGTTCACGCGACCGAAGTAGGAAACGAGAGAGTTGCGGTAGATGTGCTTCGTATTCGCACGATAAGCAGGCGTGTATTCTGTGGCTGTGCCTTGACCTACCAATTCGCCGTTTTCGCCCAGTATGTACCCATTGCTCCAGTTTGTGCCAGCACCTTCGCTAAAGGTTGTGCGGCGGAAGTGTTGTTGCTCTGCACCAGCCATCACATCAATGGCATGCACACCGAATGTCTTCATGTATTGTGCATAGATATTGCCTTGGAGATTGTACTTGTAGGAGCGTGAAATACCATTCCAACCATAGTAGTTGTTGCTGAAAGAGTAAGGCGACACCAAAGTTTCCTGAAGACCTTCAGAATAGTCGCCACCCAAGGAGGCGTGGATGCGCACATCAGGGAAGAAATGCAACTTATAGTCGACGTCCACGTTGCCAATGAAAGAGTTGGCATTAGAGTGGTCGTCTTTCAAATCGAGCTGTGCCAATGGGTTCTGTGGCGAGTTGCTATTCGTCACCCCATTGCGCCAAGTTGCCAATTCCTTGTCAGTAGAGTTGTTAAGGTTTTGCCAGTAGCCACCAGTTGTTTCGTACTTGGTATCATAGATAGGACGCGTGGGGTCTTGCGCCAAAGCTGAACCCACAGCACCACCTTCTGCAAAGCGGTTCTTGGCGTGCATGTACTTCGCGTTGAAGTTCACCTGCAAGTGGTCTTCGAAGAATGAGGGCGAAAGGTTGATGGCCGCCGTGTAGCGTTGGAAGTTGGACGTCTTGAGGATACCATTTTGGTTGGTGTAACCGAAGCTCAAACGATAAGGCAAATTGCCGATACCACCAGAGATATTGACGTTATGGTCAGTGCTCACCGCTGTACGATAAATCAAATCTTGCCAGTCAGTGTTCTCTGTGCCCAAAGCGGCAGGCGGAGTGCCGAAGCTATTGACATAAGCACGGAACTCATCTCCCGAAAGCACGTCATACTTCTTGCGGGGAGTGCCGAAAGAAACGTAGCCGCTATAAGTCACCTTAGGGGCGGTGTTCTTGCGACCCTTCTTGGTGGTGATGATAATCACACCATTAGAAGCGCGCGAACCATAGATGGCTGTGGCCGAAGCATCTTTGAGCACAGTGAAGCTTTCGATGTCTTCAGGGTTCACCATAGAAAGAGGATTGGCAAGTCCTTGAACGCTGTTGTTGTCCATTGCCAAACCATCGATAACGATGAGCGGATCGTTCGAAGCGTTCAATGAAGAACCACCACGAATACGAATGGTGGAGCCACCGCCCGGTGTTCCGCCACCACTTGTTACCGTCACGCCGGCCACCTTACCCACGAGCATATCCTGCGCATTGGTCGTCACGCCTTTCGTCATCTCATCGGGCTTGATGGCTGTGAGCGAACCTGTCGCATCGCTCTTCTTTACTTTCGCATAACCAATTACCACTGCTTCGTCCAACGCATTGGTTTCGGCCAGCGTAATGGTCATGTTATTCGTTGCCTTCACTTCTTGAGACACGTAGCCGATGTAGCTAATACGCAACATTGCACCGGGAGCGACTTTCACGGAGAAATTACCATTGTCGTCCGTATTGACACTCGTGCGTGTACCTTTCACAGTCACCGTAGCATAGGAGATGGGTAAGCCACTGGCGTCTACCACCTGTCCTTTGACCGTTGTTTGCTGTGCCACAGCTGAGATGGACACAAGTGCGCCTGCGGCCATTGCTGTGAGAAATCTGAAAGAGGTTCTCTTTTCCATAAGGAGTTATTTGAGGAGAAGCACCTCCACTTGGGTGTGGAGGGCTTTTTGTTATTGTTTGCTATTTGTTTTACTTGGCAATGATGCTGATGGCAAAACCACCCCCTGAAGCAGCTTTGAGCGTGAGCTTTGTTTTGCTGGTCACGATTTGCTTCTTGATGGTGTAGGCTTGGGGATTTTTGTCCCAGCTGGCATCCTTTGCATCTGCATAGATTGTGGCTTCGTATTTCTTGCCCGGTGTGAGGAAGTTGAGCGAGAGGTTGGAAGTGTGTCCATTCTCGTCAGCAGTACAACCTACGAACCAATTCTCGGTGCCCTTTGCCTTACGAGCGATAGTCACATAGTCGCCCGGCTCTGCTTCGAGATAAAGACTCTTGTCCCAGTCGAGGGCAACGTCTTTGATGAATTGGAAAGCATCGAGGAAGCGGTTATAATTTTCTGGAATATCGGCCGCCATCTGCAAGGGGCTATACATCGTCACGTAGAGTGCCAATTGGCGAGCAAGCGTGGTGCGCACACGGCTGGTGTTACCACTGCCCATCTTGGAACAATCTGGCTCGAAGATGCCCGGCGTATAGTCCATTGGGCCACCAATGAGACGGGTGAAAGGCAAAATGGTGGTGTGATCGACATTGTTGCCTCCAAAGGCTTCGTACTCTGTGCCACGGGCACTCTCGTTGCCAATCAAGTTGGGATAAGTACGACACACACCAGTTGGGCGAGTGGCTTCGTGGGCATTGACCATAATCTTATAATCGGCAGCCTTCTGGATGGCGTAGAGATAGTGGTTGTTGATGGGCTGGCTGTAGTGGTGCTCGCCACGAGGGAGAATGTTCCCCACATAACCGCTCTTTACGGAAGTGTAACCGTTGTCCACCATAAATTGATACGCCTTATCAAGATGGCGCTCGTAGTTCTGCGTAGAACCTGATGTCTCGTGATGCATGATGAGTTTCACACCTTTGGACTTGGCATAATCGCGAAGCTCAGCCACATTGAAGTCAGGGTAAGGGGTCACAAAGTCAAAGACATACATCTTTTCTTTGCCATACCAATCTTCCCAGCCTTCGTTCCAACCCTCAACTAACACAGCATCAAAGCCATGTTGTGCGGCAAAGTCGATATATTTTTTCACGTTGGCCGTGTTGGCGGAATGCTTCTCGCTACGTGTGGTCTTCGTGTAGTCGGTTTCGCCAAGGCGCACTGTCGTGAGATCGTTGGTGTAAGCCCAAGTGCCTTTGCCCGTAATCATATCCCACCATACGCCGATATACTTTGTGGGTTTAATCCAGCTGGTATCCTTTATCTTTGAAGGCTCATTGAGGTTGAGCGTGATGCGGGAGGCGAGAATATCTGCGCCCTTATCACCGACAATGACTGTGCGCCAAGGCGAAGTGCAAGGGGCTTGAAGATAACCTTTATCGCCACGTGCATCGGGGGTGAGCCAACTCTCAAACGTCATCGTTTTGTCGTCGAGATTGAGGTGCATCGTGGCGTAATCCAAACAGGCCGCTTCGTGAATATTGATATACAAACCGTCTGCGCTCTTCATCATCAAAGCTGTCTGCACGCCTGTGGGGCTGAAAGGTGTCTGCGAAGAGTTGGGCGTTATAGCCTCTTTCATTTTGCCACGAATTTCGGAAAGTTTGCTCGTGGTGGTGCTATACTCTTGCGTGTCATAGTCGCCGGGAAGCCACCATGCCATGTGGTCGCCTGCCATGGCAAACTCTGTGTGCTCTTCCTTAATAACGAAGTAGGTCAGGTTCTTCTGTTCGGGAAATTCGTAACGGAAGCCCAAGCCATCATTGAACAAGCGGAAACGCAAAACAATGTAGCGTTCGTTCTTATCCTGTTGGAGCGTCACCGCCAATTCATTATAATTGTTGCGGATGCTACTCTCTTCGCCCCACACTGGACGCCACGTTTCATCGACCGTTGAGGTTTTGGTGTCTGTGACATGAAAACCTGTCATCAAATCGGCTTTCTGATCCAATTTTGAAGCATCGCCAAAGTTCTTAAACTCAAAGTCTGTGGCTTTGTTGGGGTCTTCCCGCTTCAACTCGATGCCGAGTTTGGAAGTCTTCACTACTGCACGCCCTTTGAAAGAGAGATTGTAGGTGGGACGACCATTGGCATCCAAAGCAAAGTTCATCTCCATCTGCCCATTGGGCGACTTGAGTTTTTGTGCTCCAACCGTGAGTGCCATCAGCATCATGGAAAGAGACAGCAACATTTTCTTCATATAGCTGAAATTTATTATTTGTCTCCAAACTGCTCCGATGCTTAACACCTCATTCATAAGAAAATGTCTAAGCCCTTCATGCCAGTTCAGAGTGTTCTTATCCGACTGCAAAGTTAATACATAGCATCTCCCCAAATGACAGATAGAGATTGCAAAACCAATAAATATAAACTAATAGAAACACTAAACAATTGATTTACAAACAAATCAACCAATCAAAGACCCATGTTTTTATAAGTGCAAATTAGATGCTTTTTGCTAAAATGCAAACTACAACAAGCAATAAGCAACACTTTTAAGTATCAAAAACAGTCTTTTCACGCCATTCTTTTTCCTCCAGCTTCGCCATCATAAAGTCACTTAGTCTGAAAAAAGATCGCTTCACTCTTGCAAAATTCTGTGCCCACATTTAAGAGTTTTCTTCAACCATAGCCTGCTCTCACAGGAAGCGCAAGAAGACATTACGGGAGGCGCAAGAAGAAATTTCTTCTTGCGCCTCCCGTAATTTCGTGCTCTGAACACACATTATCTATCAGCGTGGGAGCAATTGGAAAGTCAAACGATGGTGGGGCGTTGTGCCATACTGCGCTATGGCTTGTCGGTGTTTGGCCGTTGGGTATCCTGCATTGCTTTCCCAACCATACTGCGGAAATTCTGCGCTCAAACGCATCATCTCGTCGTCTCGATAGGTCTTTGCCAAGATGGAAGCCGCTGCAATGCTCAAATACTTGCCATCGCCTTTGACGATGGTTGTATGTGACGTAAAAGGATAGGGCGTGAAACGATTGCCGTCTACAATAATGTGCTTAGGACGCAGCACTAATCCGTCCAAGGCACGGTGCATGGCCAAAATAGAAGCCCTAAGGATGTTTATTTCATCTATTTCTTGTGCCGTTGCTATGCCCAAGCTCCATGCTAAGGCATCTCGTTCAATGTCGATACGAAGGGCGTTGCGCTGGGTTGCAGATAGCTGTTTACTATCGTTGAGAAGGTCGTTACGATAGTTGGGAGGCAAAATGACAGCAGCAGCATACACAGGCCCTGCCAAACAGCCACGACCGGCCTCGTCGCAGCCAGCTTCGAGCAATCCTTCTGTGTTGTATATGGGGAGAAGCATGGTGGTATCAATAAGGAAAGAAAG
>JALFTM010000063.1 GCA_022788345.1 Bacteroidales bacterium | reverse complement strand
GTAGACTCCACCAAGACCGTTCGCGATGGCATTGGCCTCCTCTGCCACGAATTGGGACATGCTTTGGGACTTCCCGACTTCTACACCACTTACGGCGCAGAGCACGATGTTCCTACGCCCGACTTTTGGAGTGTGATGGACGGTGGTTGCTATTGGGCCAGCGGTTATCGTCCCATTGGTTACACAGCCTATGAGCGCAACCTCATGGGGTGGTTGCAGGTGCATGACCTGACCACCGCCCAAGCTTGCGAGTTGTATCCTTTCGGTTCTGGCACCGACAAACCGATGGCTTACCGCATCGTCAATCCCAACAATAGCAAGGAGTATCTCCTCATGGAGAACCGCACACAAGGCACATGGTATCCTGCCACATTGAGTAGCGGTATGCTCGTGACACATGTGAATTACGATGCCACCACTTGGAACAACAACCGCGTTAATAACACTGCTTCTGCCATGGGCTATCAAGTGGTAGCGGCCGATGGTGTGGAGCAGAAAGCTTATCCTATTGCACAAGCAGGTGGCGACTGGCGTGCTGCGTTCAAAGGCGACCTCTATCCAGGTACAAGCAATGTAACTGAAGTGGCTTCATGGAAAGTTTACTCAGGAACGACCCTTGAGAAGCCCATTTATAACATAGCTTACGACAGCAAGGACAGCCACATCATCACTTTCAGCTTCTTGGACCAAACGCTGGTGAGCGGTATCGAAGGCGTTGCCACAGAGAAGTCTATCGGCGAAGCTGTAGTGTATGATCTCCAAGGTCGTCGTGTGACACAACCCACACATGGCCTCTATATTGTCAATGGTCGCAAGGTGCTCGTCCCTTAACCTGCCCAACTTGTGGCTATGTAGCAGTTAAAGTTAAATCGACAATCCCGAATAAATTATGAAGAGATTTCTCTCTGTTCTCCTCTTCTTTATGATGGCCGTGATGGTCATGGCACAGGTGACATTCACCTCTACCACCAAACGTGTTAGTCCCACGGAGGTCGACATTATCTTCACTGGTAATGCCGCCAAAGGCTGGCACATCTACTCCAATGGCTTTGGCGATGGTGGCCCTACGCAGGCTACTTTCAACATCGACAGCAAAAAAGGCGTTGAGCTGGTTGGTGCGTTGCGCCCCGGCAGTGGCGAGAAGACAGTCGACGACCCTATCTTTGGCATGCGTGTCAAGTGGTTCGAAGGCCACGCCACCTTTACGCAGCGTGTACGCCTAACGGCGAAAGACTACGACCTTCAAGCCTATCTACAATATGGTGCTTGCAACGATGAAAGTTGTTTGCCCCCTGCTGCTGTTGAGGTGCGTGTCAAAGGCAACGATGGCCCTGCTGTTGCACCCGCGGCTTCTACTGCTACGCCCACAACTCCTGCTCCAGCAGTGCCTGTGGCCGATCCTCAGGCTCTTAACGCTGTGACCAATCCAGCCACCACCGCTTCGGTTGATACGGCCGTAGCAACGGCATCCCCTGCGCCAGCCACAACCGTTACCGTCGCCTCCGCATCGGAGGCAGAGTTAAAGACTTGGTACAAACCAGTCATTCAAGAACTCAAAGCCCTCGGCTCTGGTGCCGACTTGCAAAACACAGGTCTGCTCACCATCTTTGGACTTGGCTTTTTGGGAGGTTTGGTTGCCCTCTTCACCCCCTGTGTATGGCCCATCATCCCCATGACCGTAAGTTTCTTTTTGAAACGCTCAAAGGATCGAAAGAAAGGCATTCGTGACGCCATCACCTACGGCCTTGCCATCATCGTCATCTACGTTTCTTTGGGACTATTAGTCACCACCATTTGGGATGCCTCTACGCTCAACGATCTTTCAACCAACGCGGTTTTCAACATCATCTTCTTCCTGATGCTCGTCATCTTCGGTGCGAGCTTCTTGGGAGGCTTTGAAATCACTTTGCCCTCCTCATGGAGCACGAAGATGGACGAGAAAGCCAGCAACACCACAGGCCTTTTGAGCATCTTCTTCATGGCCTTCACCCTCTCACTGGTGAGTTTCTCCTGCACAGGCCCCATCATCGGTCTTCTACTCGTGCAAGTGTCCACCAACGGCGGTAGCATCCTTGCTCCCACTATGGGCATGCTCGGTTTCGCAGTAGCCTTGGCCCTACCTTTCACTCTCTTTGCCCTCTTCCCTGCTTGGCTGAAGAGTGCTCCAAAGAGTGGCGGATGGATGAATACCATCAAGGTGGTGCTCGGCTTCCTTGAGCTTGCCCTCTCACTCAAGTTCCTTTCCGTGGCCGACTTGGCTTACGGCTGGGGCATCCTCGACCGCGAAACATTCCTTGCTCTTTGGATAGCCCTTTTCGCCTTGCTCGGTGTTTACCTTCTGGGGAAAATCCGTTTCCCCCACGACGACGAAACGCCCATCACTTCTGTGACACGCACTTTCTTGGCCATTCTCTCCTTTGCCTTCGCCATCTACATGTTGCCCGGCCTTTGGGGAGCACCAACGAAAGCCGTCAGTGCTTTTGCACCGCCAATGAGCACGCAGGATTTCAACCTCGACACCCGACACGTCGAGCCTGCCTTTAAGGACTATGATGCAGGTATGGCCTACGCCCGTTCTGTGGGCAAACCCGTGATGATCGACTTCACTGGTTTCGGCTGTGTTAATTGTCGCAAGATGGAAGCTGCCGTGTGGCACGATGCACGTGTACACAGCCTTTTAACAAAGGATTATGTCTTGATTTCCCTTTATGTCGATGACAAGACAAAACTTCCAGAGCCTATCATTGTGCAAGAGAATGGCAAGGAGGTAAAACTCCGCACCATCGGCGACAAATGGAGCTATTTCCAGCGCACGAAGTTCGGCGCACAAACCCAGCCTTTCTATGTCCTACTCGACAACGCTGGATTACCACTCACGAAGAGCTACAGCTACGATGAGAACATCGATGCTTATCTCAATTTCTTGAACGCTGGTCTCAAGAAGTACCGCGACAAGTAATTTCCCTCCTCCCCTTTTCACCATCGCTTTCTGCTTGCAGGCGATGGTGTTTTTTTTGTACACAGAATTATTCGGAAAACGAAAGTGGCAATCGTTTTGAAAGGACGCAGGTCTTCTCTTCGTTAAGATTGGAGACGAACACTACACAGTCTTTTCTCACAAAGAGTTTCTGTTCCTTAGTCTGCACGCTGATGCACACCAAGGCTTGGAAAAAATTCAGGAGGCGCAAGAAGAAATTTCTTCTTGCGCCTCCTGAATTGATAGGTTGCGCCTCATCGCATCTCTGACATTAGCAACCCCAAAAACTTGTGGAAGATTGCGCGTCGTAAGAGATTGTTTGTATCGGCAGAATAGGCTTACTTCACCACCTTCTGACCGCCAACAACGTACACACCTGCAGGAAGAGTGGCCAATGAGGTGCCCACCTTACGCCCATCGAGACTATAAACAGCGGTGTCGGACGTTGCAGAGGTTTCAACAGCGTTGATGCCCGTTGTTGTGTCCAAAGCCTCGTCTGTGCCCACAATCTTGGGGAATGCTTGGGCGTAGCTCGTGCTGGAACCAGTGTATTGCAATGCACCACGGAAAGAATGGAGGAAACCATTTGCATTGGTAGTCTTAATTGGATTCCAAGTCTTCGTGCTACCATTCAGCACATAGAACTTCGCCGTAGCAGCATCAGCGTTAGAGATGTTCATGGGGTGGCCCGCAAAGCTCCAAGTGCTCTTGTTGTCGTCGGCTACAGTTGCAGTGTAAGTCAGTGGAGTGGCCAACACGGTGGCATTGGTTGAAGCAAAGAGGTTGTAATAGTTGTTTGCATCTGCGCTACCCAACCCTGTTACATCTGTTACCTTAACAAGATAGGCATGATTGGCAGTAGCGCATTGGGCTTGCTCCTCGGTTGTAAGAGACGATTGGTTCAAACGGCTGTCGTCCAAAGAGAGGAAGTACTCACCCTTATTGTTGTAAGAGCCGTTCAATTCCTTTTCAGACACCAGCTTAAAGAGCTTCAAACCAGCCTGTGCAGTAGTGGTGTTGTAAGGCAAAGACACCGTCATCAAGGCATCCGTTGCAGGAGTCGTTGTGAAAGCGCGCTTGTAAACGGCAGAGGCTGCTGTGAAGCCCATCGGCATATCGTAGTCGCAACCACGGCCAGCAATCAAAGAAGCTTTCCAAGCTGCAAAATCAGCTTTTTCGCCATCGGTCATCTTGTTTGGGGCATAGTGAGCTTTGTCACCATTCTGTGCATAAGTACCACCATTCGTTGGAAAATTAAGCGAATAGTTGATGTTCGCAGGGAGATAAGCTGAATGACTATCGTAAGTTGCAAAGTTCTTACAAGTCCATGCACCATTTTGATACTGCACAAAGTTC
>JALFTM010000062.1 GCA_022788345.1 Bacteroidales bacterium | reverse complement strand
CGAAACATCAAGAGTTGTATCGTGGCAAAAAGAAGCACCAAAACGCTAAACACTGTTGCCCCAAAACGCCAAGAAACAAGCAGATCGTATCGCATCAGATGTTGCAGCCGGCGGAAAGATATTGTAGTCATAGTTCTATGTTCTTATAAGAATAAATAAAAGAAAAACTACAAACGTCCTTGTGTGGCAGCCGTAAAGAGCAATTCCAAATTGACTGGCGTTTCCTTGCCATGCACGTTGCGCGCCATCACCGCATTGCCCATCAACGAGGGTTCTGCATAAAGCACCGTTTCGTCCATTTCGGTAGGCTGACGCATCTCGAACGTATAGCGGCGCATGATGTCTTCCATCGAAAGATCCAACAAGAGATTCGTGCCCTCAAGCATCACCACATGATCGAGCAAGGCCTCCACGTCTTTCACCTGATGGGTGGAAATGATGATGGTACGATTTTCCTCCATGTTGTTGGCAATCACTTGACGGAACTGTGCCTTGGCAGGGATGTCCAAACCATTGGTTGGCTCGTCCATGAACAGATATTTCGTGCCTGCCGCAAGCGCAAAGCTCATATAAACTTTTTTCTTCTGCCCCATCGACAGCTGCGAAAGCTTCAAATCAGTAGGCAAATCGAACTCTTGCAAGCAACGGTGCAACGTCGCTTCCGAAAAACGAGGATAGAAACAACTGTTTATTTTCACATACTGCTTCAACGAAACGTTTGGGAAATCGTATTCCTCTGGCACAATGAATATCTCTTCCAACATCTGTGGCAAACGTTTCTTGACATCATAGCCATCCACACGCACTTCGCCATTTGTGGCAAAAAGCAAGCCACTCAAAAGATAGAGCAGTGTGCTCTTACCCGTACCATTCTTACCTAAGAGACCGTACACTTTATTCTCCTCAAATGTCAGCGAGAAGTCGTTGAAAATAGAACGAGAGTTGCCCTTGTAATGAAAATCGAGATGAGAAACTTGTATCATAACCTTAATGCTTTTATTGTGTACTATCGTACTATTACACCGCAAAGGTAAGACGTAATTTTGATTCTACCAAACACTTTTGCCAAAAAATGCAATTATTTTTTTGTTAACTGCCTGTCGAACATATAAAAAGGCACTCTCAACACCTCCGCTTGGCACTCGTATTTTCTTCTTGCGCAACTCCTGCAACCGAGAGGCGCAAGAAGAAATTACGGGAGGCGCAAGAAAAAATTTCTCCATGCGCCTCCCGTAATTTTCACCTTAGAATGCATTTTCTTGGCTTCTACAACTTTGAAAAAGCATGAGTAGTTTTAGACTCTCTTATCAATAATTGTGGAGAGAATCTCATCGTAATGGGCCAAAATTTTGTCCATAGCATACTTCTCTTTGACCAAATGCAGAGCGATTTGTCCCATATGCTCACGCTCTTCGTGCGTCAGTTTCAAAAAACGTTCGCAGGCACGTACCAAACTCTTCACGTTTCTTGATTGACACAGAAACCCATTTTGACCATTCACGACCAAATCTTTGCACCCCGGCACATCTGTCGCAATCAATGGGCGTGCCAAGGCTGCACCTTCGAGGAGCGTGCGGGGAAGTCCTTCACGATAGGATGGCAAGACGATGCACGAGGCTTGTGCAATTGAGGGACGCACATCGGAACTCTCACCAAGGTAAGTGACAAGTCCTTCTTTCACCCATTGTTCCAATTCGGTTGCCTGAATAGCCGTAGGATTTTTCTCCCAAATTTTGCCCAGTATTTGAAACTCTGCCGTAGGGTACTTTTGCTTTATAATCCGAGCCGCTTCCACATACTCGCGCACTCCCTTATCGGCCAACAATCTCGCAATGAGCAAAAAACGCACAGGAGCTTCTGGCGCAGGATAAGGCATGGGAGTAAACTCCGTTAGGTCGATGCCTTCTCCGGGAATAATGTATCCTTGTTCGGGGCGCATAAGGCGCGCTTGAAGGAAATCGTTATGGTCAGATTCGTTGAGGAAAAACACTTTATCGGCACGTCGCAGAGCAAAGCGATAGAGACGACGTGCCACGTGGCTGACAACATTTTTATGAATGAAAGCATATCCCAGCCCTGTGGTGATAGGCAAATGAGGCGTTTTGGTCCATTGCGCAGCAATGCTACTATAGATATTAGGCTTGATGGTATAGGTGATGCTCAACACAGGGCGTAGCTGGCGAAGAAGTCGAACATACTGACGAGTGAGACGCAAATCTTTCCAAGGATTGATACTCTGAGGATCTAACTTTAAGGGAACAACTTCACAACCCAGCGCCTTCAAAAGAGGAAAATAAACCTCATCGTACGGCACAGCCACTGTCACCTGATAGCCCTTCTTCAGAAAGTGAGAAAGGACTGCTTTTCGGAAATTATACAT
>JALFTM010000061.1 GCA_022788345.1 Bacteroidales bacterium | reverse complement strand
TCCGATTTCATTTTTGCCATCATCATTGAAGAGTTTGGCCTTTTAGGCGGGGGCATCGTAGTGGCGCTTTATCTGTGGATGTTCTATTCCTGCATCCGCATCTCTCGGCGATGTGTCACGCCTTTCCCAAGCTACCTTATTATTGGACTTGGTACGATGATTGTGTTGCAGGCTCTTGTCAATATCTCCGTGGCTACGGGACTCTTCCCCATCACGGGACAAAACTTGCCACTCATTAGTCGCGGTGGATCTTCGATGCTGGCAACCTCTATCATGTTCGGTATGATGATTTCCGTGAGTCGCTATGCCCGTCGCCAAGAGTCGCCCAAGGAGCTGGCCAAACTCTCGGAGAAAGAGCGTGAAGAAGCCCTTGTGGAAGCCAACTTCGCTTCCATGGAACCCATTAAAGCACAATAACATGCAGACCGAAAGCAACAATGGCAACGAACAGCGCCTTCAGCGTAAGCTCGACCTACTCCTGCAAGCAGGCATTGTGTTGCTTGAGAGTGCGGCCGACACGAACCGCATTGTGCGCAACATGAAGCGTATCGGTGCTTTCCTTGGTTTCGACGACCAGCACCTACACATTGATGTACTTTATGGTAGCATCAGTGTGAATTATAGCGATGTGGCGCACAGCTTCAGCAAGACGGCGCAGACTGATAAGTACACCATCAACATGAAAGCCCTGTCGGCCATTAGTAAACTCTCGTGGCGAGCCATCCAAAAGGACTATACCATGACGATGTTTGCCAAAGAGTTGGAACGCATCCGTAGGATGAAGTCCGATTTCCCGTTGTGGATGGTGACCCTTGGTGCGGCTTTGGGATGCGGTGGATTTAGCGTTTGTTTCGGTGGCGACTGGGGCTCGTTTTTGCCTGCTACGATTGCTGGATTGGTGGGCTTCGCCGTGCGGGCAATGATGCTCCGTGAACGCTTCAATTTCTATATGCTGACTGCCCTTTCGGCTTTTGTGGCCACCCTGACCGCTTGGGCCATGAGTTTCCTTTTCGAGGGACTGACGGAGACACCCTATCATCCTTTCCTTTCCTGCGCGCTTTTCCTTGTGCCGGGAGTGGCCTTGATCAATTTCCTCGACGATATGCTCGACCACTATCCCACGATGGGTATTGCACGCATGGCCTTGGCCATCGTACAAGTGGCTTCGATGACATTCGGCATTGTGCTGGCTGTGCAGGTTTGTGGCGTGACAGATTTCCTGACCACCGTGAGCGTACGTCCCGACCATCCCTACTGGGTCTATGTCGTTACGACAGCCATTTCGGCCATGGGCTTCGGTATGATATTTAATGTGCCACGCCGGGTGCTTCCCATTGTTGCACTTTGTGGTGTAACCGCCATGTGCACCCGCAACTTCTTGGCTTTCGACCTCGACTTAGGCCTTATTATCGGTTCTTTAGCTGGTGCCACATTGGCGTCTTTGATGGCAGTGCGTCTGGTGCATACCGTTCATACGCCCAACCATGTCATTACCATTCCCAGCGTCATCCCCATGGTGCCCGGCATCCTGATGTATCGTGGCGTGTTCGGCCTTGTGCAAACCAGTACTGACATCGCCATACTTATCACCTCCATCAACAATCTCATCACCGCAGGACTGATTGTGCTTTGCATCTCGGTGGGCGTGGCCATTCCCAACATCTTTGCACGTCGCTGGATAGCCGCAGACCGAAAAATACACCTACAAAAGCTCATAGAAGAGCGGCGCTCTCGTGGAAAATTTGTAAATTTGTCGGACTTCGATTAGGAATTTTTCAAAGTCCCAACCATATAACTCACAGAAAATATGCAAAAAATAGACGTGAATACCCTGCAAGAAAATCCGTTCCACCTCTTGGGAAAGGAATGGTCTTTGGTGGCAGCAGGCAATACAGAACACTTCGATATGCTCACCACCTCTTGGGGAGGATTGTGTGTGCTGTGGAACAAGCCCGTGGCCGTGGTTTTCATCCGTGAAAACCGCTACACACGCGAATTTATTGAGGCGAACAAATACGTGACAGTGTCTTTCTATGGCACAGACCGCCAAAGTCGCCACATCTTGAATATCTGTGGCACACGCAGCGGACGCGACTGCGACAAGGCCAAGGAGTTGGGGCTTAGCCCAGTGGCCACCGACAACGGGGCGGTGACTTTCAAACAAGCCCGTCTGACCTTGGAAGGGCGCAAGGTCTATTGCATGCCTATCGAAGAAGCCAATTTCCTCGATCGCGCCATTTATGAGAAATGGTACAACGACAGTCCGGGTGGAGAGAAACACTATGCCTATTTTCTCGAAATCACCAACGCCTATGTCAATGATGACCCTGAGTCGCGCAAGCTCTTAGCAAACGACGATGCTGGCGTGTTGTGGTAAAATAGGATAAACCTTTCTGGAAGGTTAAACGATTAGGGCGCTACCGAAATCAACTCGGTAGCGCCCTCATCCTATATGATAGGATTTAATTTTCGATGGTTTGTTTGTAGCAGTGTCGGCAGAGTGGCTCATACTCCTGTTGCTCGCCTAAAACAACACGTCGTTCGTCTGCAATTTTTCGGTGGCTCACATAGGCCAAATCGCCACAATGGG
>JALFTM010000060.1 GCA_022788345.1 Bacteroidales bacterium | reverse complement strand
AGACGAAAGCCCTTCTTCTGCAAATTTACGGAGAAAAACGCTATCTTTGCCTGTTGTTTAAGAAATCTTTGTTACTTACACCTATGAGAAAGCTCACTATCGAGGAAATGGGACGCATGGACGTCGCCACTTTTCGGGAAGCCGACAAACTTGCGGTGGTGGTGGTGTTGGACAATGTCCGTAGCCTCCACAACGTAGGCGCAGTGTTCCGCACAGCCGATGCCTTTGCCCTGCATGGCCTTTGCCTTTGTGGCATCACGGCCACGCCTCCCTCTGCCGAAATTCACAAAACGGCACTCGGCGCAGAAGACACAGTGGCTTGGACCTACCATGCCGACACGCTCGAAGCCGTCATCGCGCTCAAGAGAGAGGGCTATAAGCTGTTGGCCGTGGAGCAAGTGGAGGGGAGCACCTCTCTCTCCGACCTCACCCTCTCGCCCAACGACAAGGTGGCCCTCGTGATGGGCAATGAGGTCAAGGGGGTGCGCCAAGAGGTGATAGACATTTGCGATGGCGCCATCGAAATTCCGCAATATGGCACCAAACATAGCCTCAACGTTTCCGTTTCCGCTGGCATTGTCATGTGGGAGGTGCAAAAAGCATTGCGCCAAGGCAAGGACTAATCGCGTCCCCACGGCTTCATCAACTGCAAGCCACAAAGCACGCAAAGACAGGAACTGCAAGAGGAAAGCTCCTCTTGCAGTTCCTGTCTTTGCGTGCTCCGAAGAGCAACGTTGCACACCACAGCGATGTGCGTCTATTCCGTAGCGAGAAGCGTTTTTCTCACTTCGACCAATCTTCAGAGTTCCAAGAACCTTGTTTCTTAGGCGCCCAGTTGTCGGGTGTTGTATTATCGGATGTTGTTGAAATGTTATTAAGAACACTTCCAATGTTACACTTCAAAATCTCTGTTGTGGGCTTATTGTATTGTTTCATTGTGCCATTTCTTTTGTTTTGCCCATCCTCCTGAGAGGATGAGCAAAGAGATTGTTTTATCGGATAACTTTCTTGCCGTTGATGATATAAAGGCCCTTTGTTGCCTTTGTCACCTTGCGACCAGCGAGGTCATAAACAGAACCTGTGCTTTCGGTCTGCACCTCAACGCCACTCACACCCGTGGTCAAGTCGTCGAAGTTGAGAGAGAAACCATTAGCGCCTGCCAACAAAGCCGTCAAGTCAGCCGCAGTGAAATAAGCGCGGAAAGGAGCGAGAGTGGTGCCTGTATATTTATAGAAACCTACCTTTTGAGGTGTGCTGGACGAGCGACCCAAAGTCAAGAGCGTATTGGCTGTTACTGGTCTACCAAGGAAGTTGCCCTTGAACGCGGCAGTAGTAGGTTCTGTGCTTGTAGGTGCAGATTCGCCAATCGTAAAGGTAACAGAGTCAGCAGCAGTTTCGCTAACAAGCAACATTGGCGTACCTACAGGAATTTCGGTAGCAAGCTCCTCCATGTTAGATCTGCCTGTTGCACCTTGTGGCACTACATTGTAGGCCTTTACGTTTTCAGTGCTAATGCTAACGGGGAATGGGAAGCAAGCGGTAGCGTAGCTCTTGCCCTCGTGGCTGTTCAAAGGAACTGTTACTGTTTTAGCACGCTCCAATGACCATTGACCTGTACCATCATAGTCTTTACTATAAGTATGTACTCTATGGCTTTCTGCAGACCAATAGAACAAGTAGGCTAAGTTGGCTGTACCGAATTGCAAATAACCTTTACCAACTCCAGCCAAACTCATATTCACATTTTGAATAATAGCAGTGGCTGTTGAAGCTTCTACCGTTTTATTTTCGCCATTATTTGTATTTGAAACAGAAAGAGTTCTACCCGATGTTTTGAGGAGGTATGTGCCATCTGCCTGTTTATCTACATAAATAATAGTGGTTGCATCTTTCTGTGCTTCTGCACGATTTTTATTCACACGCAACATCGTACCCTCAAGGTTCATGTAGCGATCCGTCACATTGGCATTCTTGATGCGATAGTAGCCAGACTCAGGGAGCACATAATTTGTTACTGAATCCACTATCAATCTTATTGCGGAGTACTCTTCAGGAGTTACATACCCTGCCTTACTTACAGCCGCATCATAAAGATTCTTAAAGCGTGAATAAGCAGCTTCGTTAAGGGTGAATGGATTATTGCTTCCTGCCACGTCTACAGCTTGGAAGTCAGCAATCACCATTTCTTTCAAATCTTCAGGAACAAGCTCTGCATAGAAAAGAGAGTTGCCATCTACATATTCCCAAAAAGAAAGCTTAAAGTTCGACCCATTCACATTGAGTGCTTGCCCTTTAACTACATCTTTGAGTGTGAAACCACCAGGAGGTGTTGTGAGGTCGTAGTTATTGTGAGGTCTCACATTATTAAAGTTCACTTCCCACTTAGCATCAGTAGCAGAGACATCTGTTCTCGCTATAACGAAATTATCATTAGCATTTTTCTTGAGATAGCCATTATTAGCAGCACTTTGAATAGTTACGCCAACATAAGGATTACCTTTAATTAGCCATTGATAAGCAGTGGGGAAGTTTCTCACCTGCGTAAGGGTATATGCAGTCCCCTCTTGATGGCTCAGATAGTGATTATTCTTATCACGTATAATAAACTTCTTGCCAGCATCTTGCGAAGCCTTGTCGAAAGGTGCAGAGAAAACAGCATTCACCACAACCTCTTGAGTGCTCTCATTAATCACCTGACCTTCTTGTGCGAGTGTCAGTTGTGTCAAAGGACGTTGCAAAGCGGTTGGAATGGTTGCAGGACCATAGTTTACATAAACAGAATCACGGAAAACTTCCGTCCCTTCATTCTTTACAACATAAGCAATTCGTGTGTCGGGAGCACGCTCTACAAGGAAAAGCGAGTTGTTATCCGCTGTGCTCCAAAAAGAGAGGTTCAGCGTATTACCATTCACATTGAGCGGATCGTTATGGCTGGGATACTTCAAGGTGAAACCTGTGGTGTTCGTTGGAAGAGTATAGCTACTACTAAAGGTTACATTATTGAAGTTTACGTTCCACTTTGCTTGATCTTCTGTAATGGTTGCATCGGCAATAACATTA
Organism: Bacteroidales bacterium; assembly: GCA_022788345.1. GTDB lineage: Bacteria > Bacteroidota > Bacteroidia > Bacteroidales > Bacteroidaceae > Alloprevotella. The sequence goes on along the minus strand of JALFTM010000060.1, from coordinate 1,124 downwards.
CTACCACTCTTATTAAGGAAACCATTGTTACCCACATTCTTGATGCTCACACCAGTGTAAGGGTTGCCTTTGAAAGTCCAATAATAACTATTGTTATACTGCTTGGCGGTAGTTGTTAGGATAGCAGTCTGACCTGCTGTAAAGTTCAGATAATGCTTATTGGGGTTGTTGTCGTGGAGGAAATACTTATGACCAGCCTCTTGCGAAACTTTATCGAAAGGTGCTGCGAACACTGCATTCACCACCACTTGTGTTGTAGTCTCTTCTACGTTTTGGGTTTCAAGCGTGAGCTGAGTGGCTGGACGTGTTACAGACGCAGGAATAGTGGCCGCTCCTATGCGCACAAGTATAGAGTCTGTAGTATGCACCACTTGACCAGCTTCCTTAATGACATACACAACCTTCCTTACCTTCATGGGCTGAAGACGCACCGTAATGCGACCATCAACCCACATATCACCAGGATTATTTATACCATTGCGAAACTTCATCACTCCCACTTCGGAGGTATAGTTCACACTCACATCAGAACTTGTAGCAGAGAATGTGTGATCTACTGCGGTTGGGGCATCAGTTGTAATCAACTTGCCTCGAGTGGAGTGCGCATCGTAGCCCAACAACTTATAGCGAACAGCACTCTCACCCGTCAATCGAAAAATATATTGGTGACTTTGATTGGTTCCGTTCATCCAAGCACAATTCACATTTGCTTCTGTGATTGTGAGGTTATTCGCCAACCCTGATCCATTATTATATTCAAACGAAAGGCCAGGTACTGCTGTAGAAACCCATCTACCTACATAGTTGCTATTCTGATCAATAGCTCCATTTCTATACTTTGTACCTGTCGTTTTATTGATGGCAATAGAAATCGGATCACCATCCGTTATCTGCGCCTTTGTTGAGACTGCCGATACAAAAAGAAGTCCCAACATTGCAAGAGAAGTAACTTTTCTCATAAGCATTGAAAAATAAAAAGAAATTTATAGAATATCAAAAAATAGTCACTATACAACACTTTGCATATAAGTCTGTTATGACCACTTTGCAAAATTAGCGATTATTTTTATATGTACAATACTTGATGCGCTTTTTCTACAATAAAACTGCTAAATGTTGGGTTA
>JALFTM010000059.1 GCA_022788345.1 Bacteroidales bacterium | reverse complement strand
CTTCCCGAAAAGTGGCGACGTCCATGCGTCCCATTTCCTCGATAGTGAGCTTTCTCATAGGTGTAAGTAACAAAGATTTCTTAAACAACAGGCAAAGATAGCGTTTTTCTCCGTAAATTTGCAGAAGAAGGGCTTTCGTCTCCCTGTGTGAGGGAGGAACGCCATTTTTAGAAGTATCAATCAATCAACAACTATTGTCCTTAACGATGTCTTCCTGTGTGGGGAGAAGTGGTGAGGACCTTTACAAGATATGGAAACAACCCGACAGAAAAAGATAGATCGCTTGTTGCAAAAGGAATTGGGCGAGATTTTTCAACGCCAAACGCAGAGTTTGGGCGGAGTGCTTATCAGTGTGAGCCGTGTGCGCATCAGTCCCGATTTGAGCTCGGCACGTGTGTATCTGAGCATCTTCCCTTCGGAACGCGGTGAGGAAATGTTGGAGGCTGTGCGCCAAAACACTTCTGCCATTCGTTTCGATTTGGGCAATCGCACCCGCCATCAGCTCCGCATCATTCCCGAATTGAAATTCTTTATTGACGACTCCATCGACTATCTCGAACACATTGACGAACTGCTCCGTAAGTAAGTGAAACTTCCACTCCGCATTGCTCGGCGCTATCTCTTCTCGAAGAAGTCGCATAACGCCATCAATATCATTTCGGCCATTTCCGTGGTGGGCGTTGCGCTTGCCACGCTGGCGATGGTGTGCACCTTGAGCGTATTCAATGGCTTCCACGACCTTGTGGGAAGTCTTTTTACGCATTTTGACCCGCAGCTGAACATCACTTCCGTGGCGGGAAAAACCTTTGCGTACCCTTCGCCTGCCATTGACAAGGCGTTGAAAGAGAGTGAAGTGGCTGCGGTGTCGCCCTGCTTGGAGGATCAGGCCTTAATTCTCTTTCAAGGCAAGCCCACAGTGATTCATATTAAAGGTGTGAGCGACAACTTTTCGCAGGTGACGGACATAGATTCCATTCTCTATACGGGCACATCGGCCCGCAAAGGCTTTCAGCTACATGCAGCGGAGGTGGAGTATGGCATACCGGGCTACGGACTGGCGGGGCTTTTCGGCACACTCGACTATGGGACGATAGAGATTTGCGCACCCCGGCCGGGCGAGCGCATCAATTTGACCAATCCGCTGGAGAGTTTCAATGTGGCCAATCTGACCAGCAATGGGCTGGTGTTTCAAGTGAACCAGCGCAAATACGATGACACGTATATCCTGACATCGTTGCGGTTCGCTCAAACGCTTTTTGAGAAAGCCAACCAAGTGTCGAGCTTGGAGCTGAAGCTCCGCCCCGAAGCGAATGAAAGCGAAGTGAAAGCACAGCTGGAAAAGGCTTTGGGCGCAGGATTCTATGTCAAAAACCGCTTTGAGCAACAAGAAGACACCTTCCGCTTGATGAACGTGGAGAAGATGGTGGCTTATGTCTTCCTCTCGTTCATCGTGTTGGTGGCAAGCTTCAATATCATTGGCTCTGTGTCGATGCTGATTATCGAGAAGCGCAATGATATGCAAACGCTCCGCTTTCTTGGCGCCAAAGAGGGGATGGTGACGCAAGTGTTCTTCTTCTCAGGCACGTTGATTTCCGTGATAGGTGCAGGCATCGGCATTGTGCTCGGCTTGGGGCTTTCGTATGCCCAACAGACTTGGGGCTTTATCACCTTGGCGGGTTCGGAAAGCAACTTTATTGTGCGCGCCTATCCCGTGAGCGTTCATCTGTGGGATGTGGTGGCTGTTTTTTTCACTGTCATCCTCGTTGGCATGGTTTCTGTATGGTATCCTGTGCGCCATTTGAGTAGGGGAGAATAGCATCGTGGCTTTCAACGCCTGCGTCTGACTAAGAGACAAATTCGTTGCTCCTTTGTTCGGACAACAAGCGTAGGGATTTAGATGGCCATCCGCCCACTTATCTAATCGGAAAATGTTATCTTTGCAAATAGAATGGTAGAAGATACTTTCGACATACGTTCGGAGCAGAACAAGCCTACGACGGAGCGCGACTTTGAAGTGGCACTCCGCCCTTTGCGCTTTGAGGACTTCACGGGGCAGGCTAAGGTCGTTGAAAATCTGCGCATCTTTGTCGAGGCAGCCAAGTTTCGTGGCGAACCACTCGACCACACACTCCTGCATGGCCCTCCGGGACTGGGTAAGACCACGCTCTCCAATATCATTGCCAATGAGTTGGGCGTTGGTTTTAAGGTGACCTCTGGTCCAGTCTTGGACAAGCCGGGCGATTTGGCGGGGTTGCTCACGAGTCTCGAACCGCATGATGTGCTCTTTATCGATGAAATCCACCGCTTGCAACCAGTGGTGGAGGAGTATCTTTATAGTGCGATGGAAGACTATCGCATCGACATCATGCTCGATCGCGGAGCTGCTGCACGCTCCATTCAGATAGACCTCAATCCCTTTACCTTGGTGGGCGCAACGACACGTAGCGGTTTGCTGACAGCGCCTCTGCGTGCCCGCTTCGGCATCAATCTGCACTTGGAGTATTACGATGCAGAAACCCTTTGCGCCATCATAGAACGCTCGGCTGGCATTTTAGGTGTGCCCATTGACGGCCGTGCCGCCGCTGAAATAGCAGGACGCAGTCGTGGCACACCGCGTATCGCCAATGCTCTCTTGCGCCGTGTGCGCGACTTTGCACAAGTGAAGGGGACAGGGCGCATCGACCTTGAGATCGCTCGCTTTGCTCTGACGGCACTCAACATAGATGCTTTCGGCTTGGACGAGATAGACAATAAAATTTTGAGTGTCATCATTGACAAATTCAAAGGTGGCCCAGTGGGAATTTCCACCATTGCCACAGCCATTGGCGAAGATGCGGGCACTGTCGAAGAAGTCTACGAGCCTTTCCTCATCAAAGAGGGATTCATTCGGCGCACGCCACGTGGACGGGAAGTGACCGAACTGGCCTATCAACACCTTAGGCGCGACCTCCCTCACGCAATTCCGGGGATGGAAAGTTTGTTTTGAGGTGAAATAATCAGCCTATGGATGTTCTTAAGCCTCGCTTTCGAGTGATACTTTCCACAGAAGTCAAGCTGTTTTTGAAATCACTTCCTCCGAAGGTTACAGATAAAATTGCCTACAATCTTAAGAAGGCACAATATGTACAGGATAAGGATCTTTTCAAAAAGTTGGGCGGTTGTGATATTTGGGAGTTTCGAACTGCTTATCAAGGACACGCTTATCGTTTGCTTGCCTTTTGGGATTCTGAGACGGATAGCCTTGTGGTAGTAACACATGGCTTTATAAAAAAGTCTCAAAAGACGCCTGCTAAAGAAATTGATAAAGCGATTGAACTTCGTCGTATTTACTTATCAAATAAAAAGAGTCTGTTATGAAAGAAATAGAGTTCCACACCCTCGATGAGGTTTTAGATGATGTCGTTGGACTTAAAGGGACACCACGCCGTGAAGCTCTGGAAACAGACTTTCAAGAGTTTTTGCTTGGCGAAACCATTAAGCAGGCGAGAAAAGAACGCAACCTAACTCAGGAAGAATTGGGGGCTATGGCTGGCGTTGGTCGCCAACAAGTGTCTCGAATAGAACGAGGAGAAAATGTAACCTTCTCTCTCTTCTCTCGCTTGCTAAAAGCCTTAGGTTTGTCTGGCAGTGTTAATGTTGCAGGATTTGGACAAGTAACACTCTAAATAAGATGATTACCTATAACACCATAGATGTGAAGATGCCCAGCATCTCACGGAGAGAAACCACAGCTTGGGTGCGTCGCGTGGCCGAAGCACATGGCAAACGTGTGGGCGAGATCGCTTATGTCTTCTGCAATGATGAGAAGATTTTGGAGGTCAATCGACAGTATCTGCAACATGATTACTACACTGACATTATAACATTCGACTATTGCGAAGGCGACCGCCTTTCTGGCGACCTCTTCATCTCGCTCGATACGGTGCGCTCCAATGCGGAAGAGCAAGGCACGACATACGAAGAAGAGCTGTATCGTGTAATCATTCATGGCGTACTTCATCTCTGTGGTATTGATGACAAAGCTCCCGGTGCCCGTGCAGTGATGGAAGCAGAGGAGAACAAAGCTCTCGCCCTGCGCCAACAATAAATACGCATCTCCCCTTTCTCGCTCCGAGGAAAGGGAGGTGTGCTTGTCTATACGTAAACCCAACAATATCCCTTTCTTTATGAAACTCCTTCTTCTTGGAAATGGTGGTCGTGAACATGCTTTGGCGTGGAAAATAGCGCAAAGCGACCGCATCGAAAAGCTTTTTATCGCTCCGGGCAACGCTGGTACGGCCTCGGTGGGGCAAAATGTACCAATTGCAACAACAGACTTCGATACTTTGGCTACTTTTGTCGAAAACGAAGGCATAGAGATGATTGTCGTTGGACCTGAAGCACCATTGGTGGAAGGCGTGTACGATTTTTTCAAGACGCATCCCACGTTGTCGCACATCCCTGTGATTGGCCCATCAAAAGCTGGGGCTGTATTGGAGGGGTCTAAGGATTTCGCCAAAGCCTTTATGGTGCGCCATGGCATTCCTACCGCAGCTTATGCCACTTTTGACGGCACACAGCTTTCCGAAGCAAAGGCTTTTTTGCACACCTTATCAGCTCCTTATGTGCTCAAAGCCGATGGGCTTTGCGCAGGTAAGGGCGTGATAATCGCAGAAACCTTGGCAGAGGCAGAAAGCGAATTGGAAGAGATGCTTGGCGGGCGTTTTGGTGAGGCATCGGCACGGGTAGTGATCGAAGAGTTTATGACAGGCATCGAATGCAGCGTCTTCGCCATTACAGACGGCACAGACTATCAACTTTTGCCCGAAGCTAAGGATTATAAGCGCATTGGCGAGGGCGATACGGGACTGAATACCGGTGGTATGGGGTCGGTTTCACCAGTTCCTTTTGCTACGGAAGCATGGAAAGCACGGGTTGAACGAGAAATTGTTCGTCCAACGGTCGATGGTTTGCGCGCAGAAGGAATCGACTACAAAGGCTTCATTTTCTTTGGCTTGATTAACACAGCGGAAGGCCCAAAGGTGATAGAATACAATTGCCGCATGGGCGATCCCGAAACAGAGACTGTGATGTTGCGCTTAAAAAGCGATCTCGTAGACTTGTTCGAAGGCGTAGCGGAAGGCAACCTTTCAGAACGGAAAGTGGTGTTCGATGAACGCAGTGCCGTGTGCGTGATGCTGGTCTCTGGAGGTTATCCGGGCAATTATCGCAAGGGATTACCCATCGTTCTGCCCAAGGTCGAAGACAGTGTTGTCTTTCATGCAGGGACGAAAAACGAGGGCGACAACATCGTGACCGATGGTGGTCGGGTCATCGCTGTCAGTTCGTATGGAGCGACTGCTCGCGAAGCCTTGGCACAGTCGATGCAAGGAGCAGAACAGATTGACTTTGAAGGAAAGTATTTCCGCCGCGACATCGGCTTAGACATCCTGTAAAATCTTTCTTCTTCTTTAGTCCCAAATTTCTGTATTTGCTGTTGCAGGTGCATTTCCCACAATGATGCCATTCTCTTCACGCTCTTCCACCCGTTTGCGCCTCGCTACCAATCCCTATTTGGTGGTGTGGGTGTTGCTGTGTGCCACCTTGGTGTGGAGCTTACCCACGATAGCGGACATTTGGCGGTGGGCTGGTTTTGGCGTGGCTTTTGTAACAACGCTTTTGGTGATGGAGTGGAACAATCGCGCTTCGCTTTTGCGGGTGCGCTCTCGCATGACGAGTTCCTCCTTCCTCTTCCTGCTGACGCTTTTTCCGCAACTGCATAGCTTTGGGACGCCCTTACTGGTGATGCTCGGAGGCTTGGTCACCTACATGCTCCTCTGCCACACCTACCAAGCCAATCGCCCAGAAGGCTATGTCTTCCATGCCTTTCTGCTGTTATCCTTAGGTAGTTTTGCCTATCCACCTTTGGTGTTTCTTAGTGTAGCGTTGTGGGTCTATCTCATTGTCTTTCTACGGGCTTTCACGGTGCGCACATTCTTTGCCAGTGTCTTTGGTTTGTTGCTCCCCTATGTCTATGCGTTTGGCTATGTGCTTTGGAAAGGCAACGTAGAGGATATGTTGGCAGTGGGACTATCCCATTTTGTACCGCAAATTCCACACTATGACCATCTGCCTTGGTGGCAAGTGAGCGCATACGCTTACGTTTGGTTGTTGGCCATCCCTGCCATTGTTCACTTCCTGCGAGACATGGCGGCCGAGAAACGCCGAACAGTCATGTTTTTCGGTATGCTCATTGCCCAAACCTTGCTACTGCTACTTATTCTCCCCTTGCAGGTGCAGGCTTTCGATATGCTCTTCCCACTTTTGCTCGTGAGCCTCTCGCCACTATTGGCACATCAACATGCTTTGGCAAAGGGCCGAGGCACAAATATATGGTTTGCTGTGAGCATCGGCCTTGGCCTTGTGCTGGCACTCTGCAACTATTTCAATGTATGGACACTCTTCTCGACTTTCTTATAGCCTACGGCAATATCGGCATGTTCGTTGCCGCCTTTTTGGCAGGCAGTATCTTGCCTTTGGCCTCTGAAGGCGTGCTCTTGGGCTTGCTGGCGGCAGGAGGCAATAAGGAGGAGCTTCTACTCTTTGCCACCTTGGGCAATGTGCTGGGAGCGATACTGAGCTATTATTTAGGAGCTTTGGGAAAAGTGGAGTGGATTTCTCGCTACCTCGGTGTGTCGGCCGAGCGTTTGGACAAAGGTGTTGCTGCGGTGAGACGTTATGGTGTGTGGACCGGTGTCCTCTCGTGGGTGCCACTCGTAGGCGATCTCTTTCCTGTGGCCTTGGGCTATGTGCGCGCCCCTTTGGGATGGACACTCCTTTTTATCGCTTTGGGAAAATTTTTGCGCTATGCCGCAATCGTCTATGGCTTTGCCATTGTGGCGAATTAACGAACAGACTTATAAATGAAAAAACTGATATTCCCTCTCTATCTGTTGCTTGTTGTTTTGACAGGCTGTCAGGTTACGCCCGAAACTGGACACCCTCTCTTGGCCACCAGTATAGAGCCTCTCCGCTATTTGGTGGAGCAGATTGCAGGCGACCGCTATGAAGTGCTTTCGCTAACTCCTGCTGGTGTCAGTCCTGAAACCTATGAACCAACACCCCAGCAACTCGTGTCGCTGTCTCATGCCGAGGTGTACTTCTCTATTGGCACGTTGGGCTTTGAGCAGACGAAGTTGAAGAAAATGGTGGAAGAAACGCCCCAGTTGCAATTGTGTCAATTGACGGACAGTATAGAACTCTTGCCCGCCTCTTGCAGTCACGACCACGGCAATGCCACCAACAACCATGCCACTACCGATTTGCATATATGGATGTCGCCCAAGAATATGAAGCGAATGGGGAAGTACGTGTGCGCTGAACTCTCTAAGAGAGACAGTGCGCATGCCACCTATTATGCCGAACGTCTTCGGAAGTTTGAGGCCAAAGCCGACAGCATCGATGAAGTCATTCGCACGACACTCAAGCCCTTGGCGTCCCGTACCTTCGTTATTTATCATCCAGCATTGGCCTACTTCGCTCGCGAGTACGGCTTAACACAACTTTCGTTGGAGACAGATGGCAAAGAACCCACCCCACAAGTCATGGCCTCGCTCATTGCCACTTGTAAGGCAAACAGGGTGAAAACCATCTTTGTCCAACAAGAATACTCTGGCAAGATGGCCGAGAGATTAGCCACAGAATTGGGGCTTCAAATCGTGCGTATCCATCCTTTGGCACACGACTGGGACAAAGAGATTGTGCGCATCGCCAAGTCGTTCAAGTAACAGGTCGGCAAATCCTTTATTCCCTATCCGAGAAGCAATGAGAGAGACTATCTCAAAACCCCTCCTGCAACTTCAGCAAGTGGGGATGAACTTTGAAGACAAGCAAGTGTTGCACGGCATCGATCTCACCAT
>JALFTM010000058.1 GCA_022788345.1 Bacteroidales bacterium | reverse complement strand
GTGCGCCTCTCGGCTTCAGGTTCAACCACCTCTGCGGGCACTTATCGCAGCTGGATGGAAACACCCCTCATCACAGCTACGGATCTCGCCAAAAGCAACCTGCGCTATGTAACACACTTCCTCACTGAAAGCGGCTATGCGTCAATGCGCAACTATTCGATGCTCTACGACACCGACCTCAAAATGGCACATTGGGTGGCTTATCCGCTCACACGTAGCTATATGACAAAAGGCGTTAGTCGCACCGATGCGTGGGGACTTGACCCTGCTTTCACAAGTGCGGAGCAGGCCGTTCTCTTCAACGCCGTAAGTGGCTATCAGCGCGGTCACCAAATTCCCAGTGCCGACCGTTACATCACCCGCTCGGCCAACGTGCAAACGTTCTATTTCACCAATATGACCCCACAAATAGGATCGCTTAACGGAGGAATATGGGGCACGCTCGAAAGCGCTTTACGCAGCTGGGCAGGTAGCGTGGACACACTCTATGTTGTCACAGGTGCTTCGGCCACAACGCCAACCGATGCCAACGTGCAATATGCCCTCGACAACGACGGCAAGCGCATCGCTGTCCCTAAATACTATTACAAAGCCATCTGCGCCATCAATCGCTCCACGGGAGTGGCCAAAACATTGGCGTTCAAACTCGACCACAAGGCCTATCCCTCTTCCGCAACAAACTACATGAGCTACGCCATCAGCGTGCAAGCCTTAGAACAACTCACGGGCTACACCTTCTTCCCAGAAGTGCCCAGTCAGTATAAGACCAGCACCACTTGGTGACACCCCTTTTCAGCACACATACTATATACAATATATCACACGTAATGAAAAAACGGTTATTATTTGCCAGCACGATGCTGTTGCCACTTAGCCTTATGGCACAGGCACAGCCTGAGGTTGCCGATTCGCTCCGCGAAGAACTCTCACTCGTGGGAGTCATCGATGCGAGTGCCATCGACAACGATGCTCAAGACGGCGACAACAGCAGTCAAGACATCAACACCTCTGTGCTTACTTCGCACGATGTGTTCCTCAACAAGGCCGGCTATCAGCTCTCCGGCCTCCGCTTCCGCACACGTGGCTATGAAAACATCCACGAGCAACGCTACATCAATGGTGTGCCCTTCAACGACCAACTGCGTGGCGTCTTCAACTACGCCGCCATCGGGGCAATGAACGACCTCACCCGCAACGGCGATGAAACGTACTACACCCAGCCGGGAACGTTCACCTTCGGTGCACTTGGTGGCGCACAGAACATCTTGATGCGCGCCAGCCAGTTCGCCCGTGGAGGTAAGGTCACATTGTCATACACCAATCGCACCTACTACCTCCGTGGCATGGCCTCTTACTCAACAGGGCTTTCCAAGAGAGGATGGGCTTTCACGGGCCTTGTAGGCGGTCGCTACAGCGACGAGGGTAACATCGACGGCACTTACTACCGCAACTTCGCTTACGCTTTCCTCCTCGAAAAGCAATGGCAAGACGGCATCCACAGCCTATCGCTTGCTACTTTCGGTTCGCCCGTCAATCGCGGTCAGCAAGGAGGAGCCATGGACGAGGTTTATCAGCTCACTGGCAATAACCTCTACAACCCTAACTGGGGCTACCAAAATGGCAAAAAGCGCAATTCACGCATCGTGCGCGCTTTCGACCCAACCACAATCCTTACTTGGAACTGGAAAATCAAACCGACGGTAGAGTGGCAGAATGGCTTGGCCTTCCACTACGGTCGCTACGGCTCTACGGCCCTCAACTGGTATGACGGCGCAGACCCTCGCCCCGACTACTACCGCTATCTCCCCTCCTACTTTGAAAGCGTAGGCAATACGGCGGCCGCAGAATTGTATGCCAACCTTTGGCGTGAGAACAACCCCGCTTTCACACAGGTGAACTGGGAGTCGCTCTACAACGCCAATGCCAACAGCGTACGCTATGGCAACGGCAGTGCCATCTATATGCTTGAAGAGCGTCGTTCCGACTTGTACGAAACAACGTTCAGCTCAACAATCAATGCCCAGATGTCTAAGCGCAACCGCCTGACAGCTGGTCTCGTGGCCCGCAACACGGTTTCTCGTCAATTCAAGACTGCTTACGACCTCCTCGGAGCCGCTTACGTGCTCGATGTGGATAAGTATGCAGACACCGACTACCCCGGCGATGAGAACCAAAAGCAGATGGACTTGAACAATCCTAACCGCAAAGTTTACACGGGCGATAAGTTCGGCTACGACTTCCGTTTGAACATCAACTCCATCAAGGGTTGGATCACGAACAACTATACTTCCGCTCGCTGGGATGGCTACTACGGCATCCAAGTGGCGCATACCGACTTCTTCCGCTACGGCTATATGAAGAACGGTCACTACCCCACAAATTCCTATGGCGCAGGCAAGCACCACAACTTCACAGACTTGAAAGTGAATGGTGGCTTGACTTACAAAATTTCTGGCCGTCAGCTCCTTTCTGCCAACGTGCTCTACGGCACCGATGCACCTTTGGCCAACGACGCCTATATCTCTCCGCGCACAAACGATGCCACTCCTGTAGAATTGAAGAGCGGTCGCACTTTCCACGTCGACCTCAACTACATTTTCTCAACGGCGAAGTTCACAGGCCGTGTATCACTCTTTGAGACTCACTTCAAGGATCAAATCGAACGCACAGTCTACTACGACAACGATGCAGGTACGCTTGTGAATTATGTGATGACTGGTGTCAATCGCATTCACCGCGGTCTTGAACTCGGTGCTACCTACAAACTTGACGACCACTGGAGCTTCGACCTCGCTGGTACGCTCTCCGAGTACTACTATGGCAACAATCCTCAAGGCTATGTATATGCCGACAATGGCACAAGCCTTGGCGTGCCCGCTCAAGAGACGGTCTATATGAAAAATCTCAAGGTGAGCGGAACGCCTCAAGTAGCAGGAACGTTCGGTATCCGTTACTTCGTCGACTACTGGTTCTTGGGTGCTAACATCAACGGCATTGCCCGCAACTATGTAGACGTAACACCCGGTCGCCGTGTAGCCAGCAAGTACACTTCTGTGACCCCTGACAATGTCGCCAAGATGGCCGCCTATGAGAACCTCACCCATCAGGAGCGTTTCGGCAGTGCTTATACTGTGGATCTTTCTATCGGTAAGATTTTCTATCTCAACCGCAAGAACAGCATCAATGTCAATATCGCACTCAACAACATCCTCAACCGCAGAGACATCAAGACGGGAGGTTATGAACAAGGGCGTATGGACTTGACCTACCCCAACCGCTACAAGGCGAAATACTTCTATGCACAAGGTTTCAATGCCTTCGTAAATGTGAGCTACAAGTTCTAAATCCATTTTTCAGAAATAACAAAAAACAGAAAATATGAAACTCTTCAGCAAAATCCTCTGCCTCGGCGCAGTTGTTCTCGGCTTTGCAGCCTGCGATCGCGACTACGAGATGCCTCCTTTGAGCGAGCCTGTCTACACGGGTGCTGCTGCCAACACAACCATCGCCCAGCTTCGTGCGCTCGGCGCATCGGCCACTACGAGCAAATCCGTGAGCATCACCGACAGCCTTATCCTGCGTGCACGCATTTCGGGCAACGACGTTTCGGGCAACGTGTATAAGAAAGTCTTTATCCAAGATGCTACTGGCAATTTGGAAATCGAGGTAGACCAATCGGGTGTATTTAGCGACTATCCCATCGGTCAAGAAGTCTTCGTCAACCTCAAAGGCTTGTCGCTCTCTGTCTATGGTGGTGAGTTGCAAATTGGCCAAACTGGAGCTACCGCCAACCGCATCCCTTACGAAACATTCAAGGCACGCTTGCAAAAGAATGGTTGGGCCGACACCACAAAGCTCAATGTGATTGAAACTTCAAACCTCAAGAGCCTCAATGTGTCCGACATCATGACGCACAACGCCTTGGTGAAGCTCACAGACGTGAAGTTTGAGAACGCAGGTAAGAAAACCTTTGCCACAACTTCTGGCTATGGCACTGAAAATCTCGTGGACGCTGCTGGCAATACGCTCTTGGTACGCACGAGCAACTATGCCGATTTCGCCGCTGACACGCTCCCCAAAGGCTGGGGTACGGTTTACGGCATCCTCGGTGTGTTCAACAACTCTTACCAACTCACCATCCGTAAGCGCACCGACATTGTAAACTTCGACACGGCAAAAGTGGTGAAGCCCACTGTTTCAAGCGTTTCTGTGCCTTACACCAATGCGCTTGGCAACAACTCTTTCGGCGACTTCATCCTTGAAGAGAAGGTAGGTTCCGGCATCTGGACTTCAGGTAAGAGCTATGCAAAGGCTACGGCTTATATTAGCGGTGCCCGCACAGCTTCCGAAGCTTGGTTGCTCTCTCCTTACTTTGACCTCACAAGCATCACTGCAACGATTGTCACTGCAACGTTCGACCACGTGGCACGCTACTTCGACAACAAGCCCGGAACTTATTGCACGCTTTGGGCACGCGTCGAGGGTGGCAACTGGGAGCAACTCACAATCCCAACTTATACGCCCGGTAGTCAAACAACTTGGGACTTTGTCAATGCAGGTAGCATCGACCTCACAAAGTTCAAAGGCAAGAAGGTGCAACTCGGCTTCAAGTACACCAGCACCACCACTACGGCTGGTACTTGGGAAATCAAGAACTTCTCTGTAAAGTAAATGCAGTTGGCAATATAAGCTAACAGGTCATCAAAGCCCTTTCCAACCTCCCCCCTTAGAGGGGGAGGCTTCGACCGCCACATCTTCAGCGGAACAGAGCCTCCCCAAGGGAGAAGAGATTGGAAAGGGCTTTCTCTTTATCTGATCTCTGTTATATTATGAAAAAACTCCTCTTTCTTTTCATCTGCGCAATGACCTCCGTAGCCCTTTCGGCTCAGCGGTTAGGCGTCTATAGCGTAGCTTTCTACAATGTAGAAAACCTCTTCGACACAGAAGACGACACCACCAATCGGGGTGACAACGACTTTCTTCCTACGGGTTCTTACCAATGGACTCCAGAAAAGTATGCCCAAAAAATCCACAACATCGCTTCGACCATCGCTCAGATGGCACGTGAACATTGCCCCGTAGGACCTGCCGCCATCGGTTTGTCCGAAGTGGAAAATGCCCGTGTGGTGGAAGACCTCTGCAACGCTCCTGAACTCAAACATCTTGGATTGAAGTACATCCACTACGACTCACCCGATCGCCGTGGCATCGACTGCGCCCTCATCTACAACCCTCGCCTTTTCAAGCCCACCTTTAGCATGCCCTATAAGTATCGCTTGGAGTCGAACCCCAACTTCCGTTCGCGCGACCAACTCCTCGTTTCGGGCGTCATGGCAGGCGAGCCTGTGAGCATCATCGTGAACCACTGGCCTTCACGCTATGGCGGTGGCAAGAGCAGTCCTCTCCGTGAAGCTGCGGCCGCCCTCACAAAACACATCGGCGACAGCATCCAAGCAGCCGATCCGCGCAACAAAGTCATCATCATCGGCGACTTGAACGACGATCCAAAGGACATCTCTTGCGCCAAAGTGCTCGGTGCGACACGTAAGGCCTCTGACACGAAAGAAGGGGGCTATTTCAACGCCACTTGGCAATTCTACGACAAAGGTATCGGCACACTCTACTATCAGGACAAGCCCAACCTTTTCGACCAACAAATCGTATCGGCCAATCTTCTTGGCACAGATCGTTCCACATTGAAGTTTTGGAAGGCTGAAGTCTTCAACCGCGACTTCCTCATCACCAAGACAGGCAAGCGCAAGGGCTACCCACTCCGTAGTTTCGATGGCAATGTATGGCAGAACGGCTATGCCGACCACTTCCCCACCATCTCTTATTTCGTAAAGGAAATCAAGTAACGCCTTTGTTCGTCTTTTAGACTTTTCGACAACGACACTTGCTTTTTGCATGTCCATGTCGTATCTTTGCACTAAGCCCAAGGGGCGATAGACCATCTTTTGGTCTATCGCCCCTTGGTTTTGCCCTTAAAATCGGCTTCTTGTCCTGCGCTTTCCGAAAAAACGGGATGCGCATCAAGGATTTTTTCCAAACCCATTTGTCGCCACAGCTGGCGCATACGACGTTTTCAAAAGTTTGTCACATATTAAAAAACATTACAGTAATATAAATCTTTAGAAAGATGGATGTCACACCCATTTCAGTCGAACGCCCCCACCTTGCCCACAGCAGGCACAATGGTGCTGAGCGCTTCGATAAACTCTCGCCGGGGCACTCCTTCGGCAATGACGATGAGTAGGGTGTCAATCCCTGCCACCGTACCTGCCACCGCATTGAGTTCGGCCGCATCAATGTCGGCTCCTATGGCTGTGGCATAGCCTTTTTCGGTGTGCATCACAGCGAGATTGCCACTAAAAGTGATGCGCTTAAACCCAGCGTTACGCAATGAAGGTGTCGGACCATCATCGTCGAGGATACGCTGATAGAGCGGATTGTCAGGGAGAATATAGCGCTGCCCAGTGGTGGTCTTCACTTTCGCCACCCGCAACTGGTGCAAGTCGTTGGAAATTGTCCCTAAAGACACCTTGTATCCCTCGCGAAAGAGGGCTTCTTGGATGTCTTCCAAGCTTCCCATCTCACGGGTCTTGAGAATCATGCGCAAAATCAGTGTGCGGTTGTAACGTTGAGCCATGATGATTAAAAATTAGAACTAATGGACAAACTTACCACTTTTTTTTGATTAACTTTGTCTTGGCGTAAAGAAAATTATACAAGGAGCAGACTCTTGATAGCCATTTCAGCACAAAGGTGCTGTTTGTTCCGAAACGCCTTACGTCAAATTCTTTGTCTCAACATCTCGCAACAATATGAAACATTCGTCCTTCCTCTTCTTCGGCCTTTCGCTCTTGACGGGTGCTGTGTCTGTGGGCGCAGAAGTCGTTCCACAAGCGCAGACAGTGCAACAGAGTGCTGTGCCACACATCACGACCGTGCGCCAGCTCAACAGCACCACCATAGAAGTTGAATTTTCCAACCGCCAAATGGCAACTATCGACTTCTATGGAAAAAACATTTTTCGCCTTTTCCGCGACTCTGTGGGTGGTCTTGTGCGCTCACCCGAAGCCACGCCACCAGCCCAAATTTTGGTCAATAATCCGCGACGCGATGCAGGTTCCGTGGTTTTGGATACGACCAATCCGGCCGCTGTGGTCATCAGCACCGACCGCCTGCGCCTCACGCTCTATCGACGCACAGGATTGATGGTTGTCACCGACCTCCAACGGGGCATTGATGTCGTGGAAGAAGCCTTGCCTTGCGAGGTTAAAAAAGACAAGGTCAGCCTCACGCTCACAGCCAATGTGGACGAATACTTCTATGGTGGCGGTGTGCAAAACGGCCGCTTCTCTCACCGTGCCAAGAGCAT
>JALFTM010000057.1 GCA_022788345.1 Bacteroidales bacterium | reverse complement strand
GTCGTGTTCTTTGAGGAAGTCTTCGTCCAAGCCGTAATTGAGCGTCACTTCATAGTTCTGCTGCACTTTTTCGGGCTGTGGCATGGGTTTGCCATCGAGATAGACGATGCCGTTTTTGAGTTGGAGGGTTTGTCCGGGCATTCCCACAAGACGCTTCACATAGTTTTCACGACGGTCGGCAGGGCGGGTGACGATGTCGCCAAACTGTTGCGGATTTTGTCGAATGTAGCTCTCTCCTGCCGTGAAGATGCGCTGATAAATGGCTTGTTGTTCGGCATACGACTGTCCGGGGCGGAGGCGTGTTGAGTCGCCTTGTTGTAAGAGGATTTGCTGACCAATCTCACAAGCCATGCGGTAGTAGTCTTGATTTTGGGCGTTGAGGGCCACCACGTCGCCCGAAGGATAGTTGAAGACCACGATGTCGCCCAGCTGTGGGTGACCCAGTCCTTTGACACGGCGATAGTCCCAGTGGGGCCAGTCGAGATACGACTTTGTGCCAATGACAGGGAGGGTGTGTTGTGTCAGTGGCATATAGAGCGGTGTCTGCGGAATGCGAGGGCCATAGGCGAGTTTTGAAACGAGGAGATAGTCGCCTGTGAGCAAACTCTTTTCTAAGGACGAGGAGGGGATGACGTAGTTTTGGAAGAAGAATTGGTTGAAGAAATACATCGCTACGCCTGCGAAAATGATGGCATCGACCCAACTCATGATGGTGCGTGTGGCGATGCTTTCAGAGTCTTTCCACCATGTCCAGCGGATGCGCCGGGTGATGTAAAGGTCGAAGATGAATGGCACGACAAGGAGTCCCCACCACGAGCCTACCCAATAGAGAAAAGCGAGGTAGAGGGCTGTGGCGATGCCGAATTTGAGCCAAGCGGACAAGGGTGTGTGCATAATATATATTAAGAGGATGGAACGAGGGGCGCAGGGGGAGTGCGTCCGCTGGTGGTGATGGGCTGTTTAGAGTTGGAACAGGTCGCTCATCGTGAGCAGGCCTTGGTGGTCGTTGGTGAACTCGGCCGCGAGCACCGCACCAAGGGCGAAGCCACGGCGAGAGTGGGCGCTGTGCGTGAGGGTGATTTCGTCCTCTTCGCTGTTGTAATGCACCGTGTGGATGCCGGGCACTTCGTCGCGACGGATGGCATCGATGCGGAGCTGATTGGCGGGCACTTCTTTGGTGCCAGAGATGGTGCCATCGGGGTGTTGCGTTGTGCCGAGCGTCCAGCCCGATAAGCGAGAGATGCGTGCCACGATGTCTTCTGCGGCGGTGATACCTGTGCCACTGGGCGCATCGAGTTTGTGGATGTGGTGCGTTTCTTCCATCTCCACGGTGTATTGCGGATAGCGGTTCATGAGCGTGGCCAACTGTTGGTTCACAGCGTTGAAAATGGCCACACCGATGCTGAAGTTGCTCGCCCAAAAGAGGGTGTTGCCCTCACGGATGAGGGCGTCCACTTCTGCTTGGTGTTCCGCCTGCCAGCCCGTGGAACCGCTCACCACTTTGACGCCCTGTGCAAAGGCCCGCTGATAGTTGGCAAAGGCGGCGGTAGGGGTGGTAAATTCGATGGCCACATCGGCCGAGCGAAACGCTTCGCTCTCGAAGTCGTCTTGGTTGTGGAGGTCGATGATGGCCACGATGCGGTGGCCACGCGAGAGGGCTATTTCTTCAATCATACGGCCCATTTTGCCGTATCCGATCAGGGCGATGTTCATTGTCTTTAATGGGTTTGTGCCACACCGAAAGAGGCTGGCTGTTGCTACTATCTCTTGCAAAGATAATGATTTTTCTTAGACTGCTGTTCGATATGGGTGTGTCGTGTGTCGCAGGGAGATAACTGGCTGTGGAGACAATCGCTTCCACCACAGCAAGAGCACGTAACGATTCTATTCTTGACTTAGACCTTTGTGCGTGTCCAATAAAAATTGCGCCACGGCCTCTTCTAAGCTTATATCCATTCTGTCCGCTAAGACAGCAAGCCACCAGATGCACTCTCCTATTTTATGTTTTAGATTGTCCTGTGTGTCCGATGCGGGCCAACGTCCTTGGTGAGACATTGCTAAACGACCAACTAAAGCTGCGTCTGTGAGAAATGCCAAGGCATCCTCTTCTATGCTCCATTCCGACCCGTGGTGGGTGCGTTCTAATTGGTGATATTGCTTGCGGATTTCCTTGGAACGTATGATTATTTCTTTTAGGTCCATCTCAAAATTTTATTCTTTGTGTGATTATAAATGTATTGGCCGTGCAAATATAAAGAATTTTGTGAAGTAAACGCTTCTCAATACAAGTCTTGCTCATCCATCAGATACTTTTGAGATAGTATTCCCAAAAGCGCGTAAGTTCCGATATTCGTATCTTAGAGATGCGAGCCTAAAAAAATAGATAGAATAATGGAACTTACACACTTTTTGGGGACACAACCCTTTTGAGGACAACTCTTTTTTCATGCTACGGCATCCGAAAAAACGCTTTGCGCTTCAAGAATTTGCATCTTGCGCAAAGCGTTTTGTTAGCAGTAGCTGGGTGGCTCGTAGGGAGTCAGGCCAGTTGGTTTACCAAAGTTGCAGGCGTTGGTGTTCGGGAATGAAGAGTTTGTCGCCCTCTTTCACCCCGAAGGCTTCGTACCAAGCGTTGATGTGTGGCAATGCACCATTCACGCGCCATTCGCCCAAGGAATGGGGGTCGGTCTTGACACGGTTGCGGATTTCCTGCTCGGTGATGTTCTGTCCCCACACGCCAGCATAGGCGATGAAGAAGCGTTGTGCAGGCGTGAAGCCATCGATGGTTTTGAGGGGCTTCGTGGCCGTGGCGTGGCGGAAAGCGTTGTAGGCTACTTCCAAGCCACCATGGTCGGCGAGGTTCTCACCGAGGGTGAAACGGCCGTTGGCATGCAAGCCGGGGAGCACTTCGATGGCATCGAAGAAGCGCACATAGAGGTCGGCCCGCTCGTTGAAGCCTTTGGCATCTTCGGGTTTCCACCAGTCGTTCAAGTTGCCCGTAGCGTCATACTGGCGGCCTTGGTCGTCGAAGCCGTGGGTCATTTCATGGCCGATGACCACGCCGATGGCACCATAGTTGAACGCTGCATCGGCCTTGGCGTCGAAGAATGGAGGTTGGAGGATGCCAGCAGGGAAACAAATCTCGTTCGTGGTGGGGTTGTAGTAGGCATTGACTGTTTGTGGGGTCATGTGCCATTCGTCGCGATCAACGGGCTTTCCTGCTTTCTCACGGATGTGTTTGTCGTGGGCAAAAGCTTGGGTGGCGAGGACATTCTCATAGTAGCTCTTGGCAGGGTCGATGGTCAAGAGCGAATAGTCTGTCCATTTGTTGGGATAGCCGATTTTGACGTAGAATTTGCTCAGCTTCTCTTTGGCGTTGGCCTTGGTGGAGTCGCTCATCCATGTTTGTGCTTCGAGGCGTTCGCCCAAGCTCACTTGGAGGTTGCGCACGAGCTCTTCCATCATCTTTTTGCTCGATGCGGGGAAGAACTTTTCGCAATACATCTTGCCCAAGGCTTCGCCCATGGCACGCTCCACTTGCGTGGTGGCACGCTTCCAAAGCGGATAGTCTTCCTTGCGACCGCTCATTGTGCGCCCGAAGAAGTCGAAGTTTGCCTCACGCACCTCATCGCTCAGATAGGACGCTGCGCTCATGATGACATCCCATTCGATTACGGCTTTCAGCTCCTCCACCGTGAGCAAGCTATAGAGCTTGTCGTAGGCTGTGAAAAAGGCTGGTTGTCCCACAATCATTTCTTGGAGGTGTTGCGTTTCCAACCCTTCGGCCTTGGCCATGGCTTCCAGCGGGATGTTGGGATAAGCGGCCTTGAACTCGGCGAGGGTCATCTTGTTGTAGTTGGCCTGTGGGTCGCGCAGTTCCACGTTGCTCTTGGAGGCAAGTGCCAGCATGGTTTCGAGTCGGAAGATGGCATCGCGCTTCTGTGTGGCCTCTGCTTCGGAAAAGCCGAAGAGGCGGAGCATGCGCACGATGTGTTTCTTGTAGGCCTCACGGATGGCAACGGTGGCTGCGTCGTTGTTCACATACCAGTCTTTTTGCCCCAGTGTGAGTCCGCCCTGCGAGAGGTTGAGGATGTTCATCGTCACGTTCTTGTCGTCGGCACCGAAATAGGAGCCGAAGCCCACGCCATAGCCACGTTTGGCATATTTGAGTTGGAACGCATGGAGGGCATCGAGGGTGGTGGCCTGTTTCAGTTCATCGAGCAAGGGGCGCACGGGGGCGATGCCTTCACGGTTGCGACGCTCGGTGTCGAGGGCAAGGCGATAGAAATCGCTGAGCTTGCGCTCTGTTGTGCCTTCCTTATAGGTCTTCTTCGCCAGTTCGGCCAAGAGACTATTCACTTGTTTATTGACATTCTCGCCCAATTGGTCGAAGCTACCGAAGCGGCTATAGGCGGCAGGCAGTGGGTGTGCGGCCTGCCAACCGCCAGTGGCGAATTGGTAAAAGTCGTCGGCTGGGCGCACCTTTTGGTTGAGGTTTTTCAGGTCGATGCCCGACTTGTTTTGCGCCTCTACGCCTGAGAGGGGTGCGATCATCATCAGGAGTGCTGGGAATAGTTTACGATAGTTCATACTTTGTTAGTGTTGATTGCTTTCATTGCAAAGGTAAGTGTTTCTGTCAGAATAGAGAAAAGGGACTTTGAGAAAAGCGTGGCGGGATAGAAGAAGTGCCAGCCACCAATTGTTGTAGCTGGCACTTCTTGTGAAAGTAAATGAGAAATAAGCGGGGCTTACTTCAAGTTGGGGTTGATTTCTGCCCACTTTTCTACGGCAGGAATAGCACCGAGCTCGATCACTTCGTTGCGGAGGTCGCAGAGGTGAGCGTATGAGCTACGGAGGTCGGCCATTTCTTCTTCTGTGCCCTTGAGCTCCTTCACGATAGCACCGTCCTTAGTGATAGTCACCTCTTGTGCCATCATGATGTGGTCGAAGCCTTCAGCAGTGCTGTAACGACCAGAAGGCCAAGTGAACTCTTCGCCACCCATAGCGGCTTCGATCATCTTCACGCTCACGTATGAAGGGCTTTGGAATGAGCTACGGCCACGGAGTTCGATGATGTGAGAACCACCAGCAACCACCTTCTTTTGAATTTCTGCCCACTCTTCCTTAGAAAGCTTGTCTGTGCCAACGAGGTCGAGCAAAGGCGTGCCAGAGATAGAGGCAGTAGAAGCGAACACAGCCATGTCTGTGCCGTGACCGCCGTAAGTGCGACAGTTGGTCACCTCGCTTTGGTTCACATTGAAGTGCTTCGCCAATTCGCTCTGCAAACGGATGGAGTCGAGGGCTGCGAGTGTTGTCACTTGCTCTGGCTTCAAACCGCTCCAAATCAAAGTGATGAGACCTGTGATGTCGGCAGGGTTGAAGATGATTACCACGTGCTTCACATCGGGGCAGAAAGTCTTGATGTTCTTACCCAACTCTTCGGCCACACCAGCGTTGCCTTTGAGGAGGTCTTCACGGGTCATGCCCTGCTTACGAGGCGCGCCACCAGAAGAGATGATGTACTTTGCACCCTCGAAGGCTTCTTTTACGTCGGTGGTGTAAGTGAAATTCACGCCCTCGAAACCGCAGTGGCGCATTTCCTCCCACACGCCCTCAAGACCGGGACCATAAACATCGTAGAGGCAGATGTTGGGTGTGAGGCCGAGCATTGCTGCTGTTTGTGCCATGTTAGAACCGATCATACCGCCTGCACCAACGATGGTGAGCTTTTCGTTTGTCAGAAACTTCATGTTGAATATATATTTATTGTGTGAATGAATAGTCTTGTGTCTCGCCCCTGCATGGGACGCTCCTGCAAAGTTAGCAAAATAGTTATCTCGTCCGTGCTTTCTCCCTTTATTTTTTGTGAAAAGAAAAAAGAACATGAAAGCGACACAGGCCAGCACGCCTTTTCGGCATGAAAATAATAGCCCCTCAAACATAGGAGAAAGAAGAAAATAGCTATATTTGCCGTGGCGAGAAAACGTCTGTTGTTAAACGAACCATTTATTCTTAATTTCATGATGAAACAGTTTATCCTTCTTCTTGCACTTTGGGGAATGGGCTTCCTCGGAGGGACAATGTCATTGACCGCCCAAGAAAGCTTCTACGACACAGCATTGCCTTTGGTCGATAAAAAAGACACAGTTGCGTTGCGCCTTTTGCTGGACAAGTGGCAAACCACTGCTCCGCAGGATGCTGACCGCTACGCCATTCAGGCCAATTACGACTTGGTGAAGTACATTCTCTTCGTGCAACAGCATCACGGAAAAAGCGACACACCGAGCGATTCCATTTTCCAAGAGACCCGTCGTTTGGAACAGGCCGTCACCACACATTTGGCAGAGGGCATCGCCCGCTTTCCCAACCGTTTGGACCTGCGCTATGGGCAAATCCATCAACAATTGATAATGTACAATTACGCAAGTGCTTTGGAAGCAATCAAAGCCACCATTGCCCATTCAGCCACGAACGGCAACAGCTGGCTTTGGACAAATGACAAGGCACGCAACCTCAGCGATAAAGACTTGACCTTGGACATGCAGGATTATTTCAGTCGCCTTTGGAGCGCACAGCAGTTCGACAAAGCCGAAGAGATGGCACTTGCTTTCTTAAAAGTCTATCCAAAGAGCGTCATTTTCCGTTCCAATCTCGCCTCAATTCATGGCGCAAGAGGAGATTACAAGGGCGCACTACCCTTCGTTGAGGCCTTGCACCATGAAGTGCCCAACGACCATTTGATCCACTACAACTTGGCCTACGTTTACAAACAGCTTGGCGAGAAGAAAAAGGCCGTCAAGTGTCTCAAGAAATTGGTCAAATGCGACGATGAGAAGGTGGTACAAAATGCCCAAGTTCTCTTAAAAGAACTGGGCGAGAAATAGAGACCAACCCAATCTGCTTTCTTGTACAAAGACACATCTGTCTTGTCCGCACACCACGGGCAAGACAGATGCGTTTGTGGCTTCAAAAAAGGGCCAATCGCTTGCTCCATCGGACAAGAAAGCGTAAATTTGCCTTATAGCCAAAGCATGGCACTTACGCATCAAGCAATAGACGGATATGATTAGCAAATTTGTAGCCAAGAACTTTACCGCTTTTTCGGATTTGAACATTGCCTTCTCCCCCGGCATCAATATCTTTATCGGCAAAAACGGCACGGGTAAGACGCATATTATGAAAGCCGTCTATGCGGCCTGCTCTGTGATTGATAGTCGTGAGGTGAAAACTTTGGAACAGAAAGTTTATTCCGTCTTCTTGCCCAATGCGATAGGTCGTCTCGTGCGCCGTAGTAAGGGACGAGGCAGTGGATCGTTCGTTGTACATCGCTGGATGGACAGGGAGCGCACGCTGAGTCTTTCTTTGACGACGCAGAACAAAGCGGAAGTCAAAGGTCTCAAATCATGGCAAGACGATGTGCGCTTTCAAGCTATCTATATTCCCGTGAAGGATATGCTGGCCAATGCACCTGGCTTTCGCTCGCTCTTTAATGGAAAGCACATCTATTTTGAAGAGATCTATGCTGACATCATCGACAAAGCTCTTATGCCTGCTCCAAAAGGTGCGCCCAAAGGCGTGCGTAAAGATCTGATAGAAATGCTCTCCGATGCCTTGGACGGCAAGGTGGTAGAGAAGGACGAGATGTTTTTCCTCAAAAACAAATCGGGCGTACTCGAATTTACACTCTTGGCCGAAGGGTTCCGCAAGCTCGGACTGCTCTATAAACTTATACAGAACGAGTCCTTGACCAGAGGCTCTGTTCTCTTTTGGGATGAGCCTGAAGCCAACCTCAATCCTGCGCTCACTAAAGTGGTCGTGCGCATTCTCTTGAGGCTTCAGCAGATGGGCGTGCAGATATTCATTGCCACGCACGACTATTCCTTACTCAAGAATTTCGAATTGGAGGCCAGCCCAGGCGCACCACTACTCTACCATTCACTCTACGAGAACGAAGCGGGCGAAGTGGTCCACAGCAAATCGTACGACCTCAACGAAGTGGCATACAATGCCATCGACGAAGCCTACGAAGATCTCTTGGAACGTAGTATCGAGAAACGCATGCGCCCATGATAGTGACAGAAAGCAACATCACGTTCGACTTCACGAAAGCGCCCGACTTTATTACCGCTTTCAAGTTCGACTGCCCCAGCGTTCACGGCTTTACTGCCCTCAAAGCCGTGGACATCATTGCCGAGTTCGCCAAATACTATGTCTTCATAGAAGTCAAAAACTTTTGCAACCCTCAAACCAGTCAAGCCACTTCGCCTAAGAAAGAACTTCTGGATGACCTCCGCAACAAATACATCGACAGTTGGGTCTATCGCACCCTCTCGGAGAAAACCGAGAAAGCCATCCACTATGTCTGTGTCTTAGAAAACCTTTCGCCACAAGAACTTTTGAAACTGGATGAGAACTTACAAAGGCGACTTCCTAAAGAAGCTCCTAAGCATGAAGAGGCATGGGGCGACAATCGGCTCATTGCAAGCACCGCTGTTGTAGACAAAGATATTTGGAATCGACAGTTTGCTCACTGGGCAACGCTGACCTAACTCCTCTAAACTATTTTCGCATAAAACATACCCTCTTCGGCACATCCACCTTCGTTTAACAACAGACGTTTTCTCGCCACGGCAAAGCTTGAGCAAGCTCATCTTTGCTCGTCTGGCTGAACGAAAACGTTTCTTTCGCTTGCTCCATCGGACAAGAAAGCGTAAATTTGCCGATGAAATAATTTCTCTATATAATAGATTACCCACAATGGACGATTATTACGCGAGTAGGATAGATTGAGTGACGCAGGAGTAGCGGCAGATGGTCGAGGCTCTGTGTCCCCTTTGAGACTACCCTTTCGGAGCAACTTGACTTATGCGAACTTACTGGAACTACAATAAAACCTTGCGTACTCTCGACGAGTGGCAACCCAATTGTTGGACACAAGTGACCTGTCCAACCGAAGAGGACGAAGACTTCCTCTGTGAGAAATTAGGCATCCCTTCCTATTTTTTAGACGACATCCGAGACAAGGACGAGCGCTCTCGTTACGAATACGAAGAGGGCTGGACGCTCATCATCCTCCGCATCCCCTACGTCAAGGAGGTGCGCTCTCGCACGCCACATACCACCATCCCTTTGGGCATTATCCTCAACAAGGACATTTGTGTGACGGTGTGCAACTATGAAACGAACATGATGATCGACTTTGTGTCCTATCAGCAGAAGCGCGGGCAGGGGTTCACCGACTCGGTGGATCTCACCTTCCGACTCTTCCTCTCCGCTGCGGTGTGGTATCTGAAGCGGTTGAAGCAGATTTCGGCCCTCATCGAAGAGGCCAAGCGCAGTTTGGACGAGACGATTGACAACGAAGACCTCATCGGGCTGTCGCGTTTGCAGGACAGTTTGACCTACTTCATCACCTCCATTCGTGGCAACGAAACCCTCCTTTCCAAGCTCAAATTCAAGCTCCCTGTGGACGAGCTTGATGCCGATCTCATCGAAGACGTCACCATTGAGATGAATCAGGCACGAGAGATGACCAATATCTACACGAACATCCTCGACTCCACGATGGAAACCTACGCCTCCACCATCAACAACAACCTTTCGCAAGTGATGAAACGCATGACGAGCATCAGCATCATCTTGATGTTTCCCACGCTCATCGCCAGCATCTTCGGCATGAATGTCCTCAACGGCATGGAACAATGGGCTTGGGGCATGCCTCTCATCATCGTTAGCTCACTGCTCATCACCGCCCTTATCATCTGGCAATTCCGCCGCATCGAATGGCTCTAACGCACCCATCTGTTGCGAAAGGCAGCGGTGGTTGTTACATCAATATGGACATTTGGCTTCTTCTCTATAAAGTCAAATGTCCATATCTCCTCAATTCCATTTGAGCAATTCTTTTTGCAACGTTTTCGTTCAGTCAGACGAGCAAAGATGAGCTTGCTTAAGCTTTGCCGTGGCGAGAAAACGTCTGTTGTTAAACGAACATATTGTGTTGGCGTGCTCTTATCTTCGATCAACTTTTTAGGCCCAAATTTATTCTCAGAAAAACTTCATAATCAAATAGCTATCAAGTTATGAAAATAAAACTCTTTCATGGAAGAAAAGCTTTGTTGGTTGCAGTCGTTCTTTTTTATATACCATATCTTTTATATGCACAAAAGCATTATTTTTATGGAGGCGTTTTCGATGCTGTAACGAGAACTATTGTAGATAGCGTGAAAGTTACGTTGTTATCAGAAGACGGCACGGCCATTGATTCGATGACAACAAATAAGAACATTAAAGTGGGTTATAACAATTCCACATGGTTCTTCTTTTGTGATAAAAAAGTACCTAAGCGCAAAATGTTGTTTTCTGCAAAAGGTTATGAGGAGCAAGAAGTTGAAGTTCCAGCAATCAGTTTCAAATGGAGGGAAACCATGCGCCAAATGCCCAATGTTTACTTACAACGATT
This sequence comes from Bacteroidales bacterium, assembly GCA_022788345.1. Lineage (GTDB taxonomy): Bacteria > Bacteroidota > Bacteroidia > Bacteroidales > Bacteroidaceae > Alloprevotella. The sequence continues at coordinate 4,716 of JALFTM010000057.1, read as the reverse complement.
GTCCAAAGCGCGTACTCTTGGAGAAGCAACGATACGGGCAACAAAAATCAAATTTTACCACAAAGGAGATACTCTGGTATTTAATGCAGATGCCTTTGAGGTAGGAGAAGGCTCTATGCTTGATGCTTTGATTCGTCAACTGCCCGGAGTTGAGCTGAAAAGAGGTGGAGAAATTTTTGTGAATGGCAGACGTGTGGAAGATCTTCTACTGAATGGACAAAAGTTCTTTGGGGAAGATCGTACTTTAATGCTCGATAATCTCCCAGCATATACAGTCAGTAGAGTGAAGGTTTTAGAGAAAAGTACGGATCTGAGTCGGCGCATGGGAAAAGAAGCGGAGAAGAAGATTTTTACGATGGACATTCAATTAAAGAAAGCGTATAGTATTGGCTGGTTTGGGCATCTCCTCGGTGGGATGGGGACGAAACACCGTAGTGTCGCTCGACTTTTTGCCTTACGGTTTACGCCTTATTCTCGCCTTTCTGTCTATGGAAATATGAACAACTTGAGCAATGAACAAAAGCCCGGAGAAAATGAGGATTGGACTCCCGATGATCTCTCGGACCATCAAATAACAATTCGGCAAGCAGGCTTTGATTACCTTTTTACGCATCCAGAAGAACGCTATAAAGTTTATGGAAACACGCAAGTTGTCTCCCAGAAAAATCTTTTAGAGCAACAGGAAACAGGTATCTCCTTTGTGACTGATGGCAATTTGTGGAAATATCGGACACAAGAAGAACAGAGCCGCCTTTTTGCTTTCTCAACAAGCAATACTTGGGAGTTTCATCCTTGGAAGCAAACTTGGACATGGCTAAGGGTAAATGGCACGTATCAATCTCGAAAGAAACAAGGTGAAGAAATCCTTGGGCTTTTTACGCAGTCACCAACGAGTTATACAAACATGGCAGATAGTCTTCGCCTTCTATCTCTCCGTTCTCCGTTAAAGACATTCTTGCTGCATCGTCTCTTATCCGAGGATCTTACAGAAAGTGCGAGCTTTTCGGGAGACGTATCAGTCAATTTGCAAAAACGCGTTTGGAGCAATGATATGATTCTTGCAGGTGCTTCACTCTACTATCACCGAGAAAAAGGTAAGAATTTCAAAAACCGTCATCTCGTTTATCCCAATACGCCTGCAAGTAATAGTGAGTTCAGTCGTTTGTACGGAAAGTCGGACCCTACTTCTTCTTTTTCTGCTCAAGGTACAACAACATATATGGCATGGCTGACTTCTACATTGTTATTGACAGCAGATTATAGTATTAAATATGCTCGTATCCATCAAGATTATCGGCTCTACCAGTTAGAACGACTTGCGGGGTGGGGAGAAAACTTTCTGCAACCACTTGGGACATTGCCATCAGAAGCAGATTATCTGCGTCATATTGATAGGCAAAACTCTTTTAATATGTATTTACGTTCAATGTCGCACAATCCTGCACTGAACTTAAAATATGAAACATCAAAATGGTTTTTCTTGCTGAAGCTTCCCTTAGATAGAAGGGCTGTGACATTGGACTATTGCAGAGCTTCGTTTAATGGAACAGTTCGAAAGCATTACCTCTTTTTCCTACCACAGTTGGAAATCCGCAAACATTGGAATGAGGAAAGGTCATTTGTTGAGTTCAAGTATAATCACAATGCGCAAGAGCCTGCATCTACAAATTTAGTGGAAGAAGAGAATACGCTCGATCCGCTAAACATATTTAGAGGCAATAGCCAATTAAAACCTGCGCACACGCACAATATAGAAGCTAAGTTGTTTTTGAAATCTGACAATCATGATGCCGCCTATACTTTAGCTTCTTCATTAACATTGGAGAAAAAAGCTTTTGGCTACGAATCTGTTTACAATCATATCACGGGTATAACGACCTACACACCTAAGAACATAGATGGCAACTCTAATTGGGATATGACCTTCACGCATTCACGATTTTTGGACAAAGAACAAATCTTGAATTTAGAATTCACATCATATCTGATGCTCAACCGTGGGGTCGATTTTCTTGGGAAAACAGGTGGAATGACAAATCGTAGCGTTGTGCATACTCTTTGGAGTACGGGAGAGTTTGAATTGGGCTACAACAGGAATAACATATCTTTCACGCTTCTTGGTGGAGGAGGTTTTAATCGGGCAACGAGTAAGCGTTCAAGCTTTACAACCATCAGCGTTGGAGAATTTCATTATGGATTTTCTTTCAAATCACCACGCCTATGGGGCTTTCAACTTTCTACCGATTTGAAGATGTATAGTAGACGCGGATATGAAAATCCACAAGCAAACACCAATGAGTTGATTTGGAATGCCCGTCTGCATCGTAGCATTGGAGAAAAATGGAGCATCGAGTTAGAAGGATTCGATATACTCCACCGTTTGAGTAATACCACACAAACGATTAACTCGCAAGGACATTTTGAAATTTTCAAAAATGTTATACCAGCCTATTTTATGCTGAAGTGTCGCTATCAATTCACAAAGAAGTAGCATAAGGATATGCAAACTGTTACCGCTGGTTTGTATTGATTTTCTGACAATTACGCCCTGCGAATACGGGAAGCGCAAGAAGAATATAGAACTTGCGCTTCCCGTATTTTTTGTCTGCGGAGAGAAAAAGGAGGGGCGATGCCTCGTGCGACAACACCTCCGATTGTCCCGTAGCGCATGGGCTTCTCCCCCTAATAAATGAGGATTGTACAGAATGTAAAGAGGTTGTAACTTTGCACTAACAAAAGATAAAAACCTTTTCGCAGTCATTCAAATGTACGGGTTTGCGCCTGTTCGAACTGTGGTCTGAACGAAAAGATGTATTAAAACTATCAACTCTTTTAGTGCCTTCTGATGAAACACTTATTCCTCTTTGCAACCATGTGCCTGACCACCACGGCACAGGCCAACGATGAACATCTCAACGCTGTTGCCGACAGCCTTCGACACGTCAATCTGGATGAAGCCGTTGTGACGGCTTCGCCAAAGGAACACACAGCCCTTCGCCGACAAGCCATCGCGGCTACATCTATTGGCGGTGGCGACCTCGATGCTTTCGGGGTGCGCAACACCCGCGGACTCTCCACCTTGGCACCATCGCTCTATATGCCTTGCTATGGCAGTGGGGTCACGGGTGCGACGTATGTGCGTGGTGTGGGGTCGCGCTCTGGCACACCGGCCGTTGGTGTCTATGTCGACAACCAAGCCTATATGGACAAGAGTGGCTATTCTTTTGGCTTTCAGGATGTGGAGCGCGTGGATGTCTTGCGCGGTCCTCAAGGCACACTCTACGGACGCAACACCATGGGCGGACTGGTGCGCATCACCACTGCCAACCCACTAACCACACACGGCACTAAACTTCGCTTCGGACTCTCTTCTCGCAACTTTGGACGCTACGCCAGTGGCACAACTTACGTGCATCCTGCCGATAATCTCGCGCTTAGCTTCGGCCTGCTCTATGACGGGCAGGATGGATTTTTCAAAAACACCACACTGAACGAAAAAGCCGACAAGCAATATACCTTCGGCGCAAAGACACGCTTGGCTTGGCAACTCTCTCCAGCATTTCGTCTCGGCTTGAATGCCAACTACGAATACCGCGATGAGCGCGCCAATCCCTACCGTGTGGCAGAGGACACGCTTACGCACATCCCCGTGGGGAGCATCACACAAAACCGTCAAAGCTCCTATCGCCGCGATATGGCCAACATTGCGCTCGACCTCGAATGGCGCACACGGGCATTTACCCTCACGTCTATCTCGGCCTATCAGTACATCCACGACCGCACTTTCCTCGACATGGATTTCATGGCGGTCGACTATTTCTCCACCACCCAACGCCAACACATCCAAACGTTTTCGGAAGAACTCGTGGCCAAAGGTAGCGTGGGCAAGGTTTGGGACTGGACCATTGGTGGCTTCTACGCCTATCAACGCTTGAAGACCAATGTCCCCGTGTCGTTCTATCAAGAAGGCATTGATGCTTTCTTGAATGCAAATATGCGGCGGGCTTTTGCAGGAGCAGGTAGCGCAATGCCAGCGATGACCCTGCGCTTCACCGATCCAGAGATGACGTTCTTGGGCAACGCCTCTATGCCTACGCTCAATGCGGCCATCTTCCACCAAAGCACGCTCCACATCACACCACGCTGGGCGTTCACCCTCGGATTGCGTGCCGACTATGACCATCAGAAGCTCGACCTTGTCACGACTTCTGCCGCACCGATCAACTACTATTTCAACTACCGCAACCAGTTTGCCAAAACCATGCAGGCCACGCCCGACATCGTGGGCAACATCTCCGACCACTCTTGGAAGCTCCTCCCAAAGGCTGCCCTCCAGTTCGACCTCGGCAACAATCTCGGTAACGTCTACGCCTCTGTGGCCAATGGCTATCGCTCTGGTGGCTACAACATCCAAACTTTCTCGTCCTTGAGCCAGTCGTTGCTCCAGCGTCAGATGATGCAAGGTGTCTTGGACTTCTCCACAACGTCCATCAACGCCCTGCCCATGCCCGATGCCGTGAAGGAACGCCTTATCGGCACAATGACTTCCAGCATCACTTCGCGGATGCCCGCAGAGCCTGATGTGCGCACCATGCGCTATAATCCTGAAACGACATGGAACTATGAAGTGGGCGCACACCTCAACCTCTTCCGCGGTCGTTTGCAAACGGATGTTGCCTTCTTCTTGATGAACACTTCCGACTTGCAGATCACTCG
>JALFTM010000056.1 GCA_022788345.1 Bacteroidales bacterium | reverse complement strand
ATGAGTCAGCACTTAGAACAGCAACAAACCGAACAGCAAATCCTGAGCCTGAATGGGTTGCAGGTGGCTTTGGCGCGCCTGCTCGAAATCCCTGCCGCTGACCTCTCGCAACGCATTGAGAACGAGATGCTCGAAAATGCCGCCTTGGAGGAAAAGCCCGGCGATGAGGCCGACGACGACTTCGATGTCTCTACCGATGAAACCGATCAAGAAACGGATCGAGAGAACGACCAAGAGGGCGATGACGATTTTGAAGCCTACCAGCCCGAACAGCGCACGGTGGACGATGATGTGGCCGACTATCTCAACGCTGACGATGTCCCCACCTATCTTCAAGAACGCTACGAAAGTCCCAGCACGGACTTCGACATTCCCATAACGAGCAACACTTCGTTCTACGATGCCCTCTCCGAACAAGTGGGCGAACTCGACCTCACGGAAACCGAGACACAGGCAATGGAATACCTCATCGGGTCGTTGGACAACGATGGTTTTCTGCGCAAAGACCTCTTGACCCTGAGCGACGAGCTGGCCATTTATCAAAACGTCTATGTCACAGAGGCGGAGTTGGAACATCTCTTGCACCTCTTACAAGGCTTTGAGCCACGGGGCATCGGAGCGCGGACGTTGCAGGAGTGTTTGCTCTTGCAGGTGCGCGATCCAGAGTTTCGTTCGCCCCAAAAGGCTTTGTGCGAGGTGGCGTTGACGAAATACTACAAGGAGTTTGCCGCCAAACACTGGGATGTGCTCCGCCGTCGCCTCAAGCTCTCGGAAACAGACTTCGAAGCCCTGTTGCACACCCTTTTGCGTCTCAATCCCAAACCCGGTGCCGCTTTCAACGAGATGGCCGTAGCCACCGCTCCAACGGTAGTGCCCGACTTCTTTGTAGAGGTTGTCGACGATGAGTTGCGGGTGCATCTCAATCAAGGCGATGTGCCTGAACTGCGGGTGAGTCCAGCCTTCAAAGACACCCTGCGACAATATCGCGGACGAACGCTCACCAAGTCGCAAGAAGAGGCCTATGTCTACGCCCGCCAAAAGGTGGAAGCTGCCCAAGGGTTCATCAACATGCTCCGCCGCCGCAACGCCACGCTCTTGTTGGTGGTGGAGAACATCGTGGCGCTTCAGCGTGCTTTTTTCCTTGGCGATGACGATGAACAAGCCCTCCGTCCGCTCACGTTGCGCGATGTGGCCGAGCGCATCAATATGGACCTCTCCACCGTGTCGCGTGTGGCCAATAGCAAGTATCTGCAAACGCTCTACGGCGTTTATCCACTGAAGTTTTTCTTCAGCAGTCAAATCCTCACGGACGATGGTGAAGAACTGTCGTCACGGGCAGTGAAGACGGCTTTGCAGGAGGTCATCGAAGCTGAAGACAAGCACCATCCGCTCTCGGACGAAGCCCTCTCTGTGGCGATGAAAGACAAGGGCTTCCCCATTGCCCGTCGCACCGTGGCCAAATACCGCGACCAACTGGGCATCCCTCCACAGCGGTTGCGCAAAGAACACAAGACGGGTAAGGCTGAGGCTTGACCCGAAAGTCAAAGAGAAATATCCCCAAGCGGTAAGGCTTTCGCTCTCATCAATCATTCTTGTTTCATTCAATGATTACTAATAAATACATTCTCCTCGGAGCACGTGTCGTATCGTTGATATTCACGCCGTTCTATCTGCCCGTGATGGCCTTTGTGTTGCTGTTCATCTTCAGCTATTTGAACCTGCTCTCGTGGGGCACAAAGGGCTTGTTGTTGCTCATGGTGTGGGCTTTCACCGTGATTTTGCCCCATATCTTCATCACGATTTATCGGAAGATAAACGGCTGGACACACCATCAGATGGGACATCGGGAACGGCGCATCGTGCCTTATCTGCTTTCAATAACGAGCTACGCCAGTTTGCTCTACCTCATGTATAGCATCCGCATGCCTCGCTTCACGTTGAGTATCATTGCGGCCGCCTTGGCCATCCAAGTGGTTTGCGCTGTGCTGAACACAAAGGTGAAGGTCAGCACGCACGCCGCAGGTGCTGGCGGTGTGGTGGGCGCGTTGATGTCGTTCTCGGTGATTTTCAACTTCGACCCCACGTTTTGGCTTTGCATCAGCATCTTGGTATGCGGTGCGGTGTCTACCTCTCGCCTCATTCTGCGCCAACACACCCAAACGGAACTGCTCCTCGGTATCGGGGTCGGCATCCTTTGCGGTTTGGTTTGCGTGAGATACATATAACTCCAACCATCAGGCAGGCGAATTTCTACGCAACGGATGTTTGCACTCCAAGGCTGTCTGTCTCAACTCTTTTCTCTTATAAAACATTGCATCATGACTCCCAAAGTAAGCATCATCATGGGCTCGACTTCCGATCTTCCAGTGATGGAGAAGGCCGCCCTTTTCTTCGATGAGATGGAAATACCTTTTGAGATAAACGCGCTCTCTGCCCACCGCACGCCTGAGGCTGTTGAAGCCTTTGCCAAAGGGGCAAAAGAGCGTGGTGTGCAGGTCATTATAGCCGGTGCGGGCATGGCAGCCGCCTTGCCGGGGGTAGTGGCCGCTTCGACCACTCTGCCCGTGATTGGTGTGCCCATCAAAGGCATGCTCGATGGCTTGGATGCTCTTTTGAGCATCGTGCAGATGCCTCCGGGCATCCCTGTGGCCACAGTGGGCGTGAATGGTGCACTGAATGCGGCCATCCTCGCTGCCCAAATGATGTCGCTTGCCGATGCCACGCTTGCCACTCGCTTGAGTGCCTACAAAGAGGGGCTTAAAGGCAAAATTGTCAAAGCCAATGCCGACCTCGCTGAGGTGAAGTTTAAGTTCAAGACCAATTAGCGTTTTCGTTCAGCCAAACGCGTAAAGATGAGCTTGCTCTGTCTTTGCCGTGGCGAGAAATCGGCTGTTGTAGAACGACCTTTGACCCTCGCCCACGCCTTGTGGGTGCGCCAGTGCGTTTGCTCCCTCCACAGCTGGTGGGAGCATCACCCTTATATGCTTTTCAACACATGACTACATCCCATCGCCGCTATTTTCACTGCGGCCCAGAACTTTTTAATTATACTCCCCGACGCACCCACGAAGTGCGTGTGGGCAGTCGCCATATCGGAGGCGACAACCCCTTGCGCTTACAGAGCATGACCACCACGGACACGAATGACGTGGAAGCCTCCTTTCGCCAAGCCACAGCCATTATGGACGCTGGAGGCGACATCGTGCGTCTCACCACTCAAGGGCGCAAGGAAGCCGAAGCACTTCGGCCCTTGCATGAACGCCTTCGAGCGGCAGGCTACGACCAACCCTTGGTGGCTGATGTCCACTTCAATCCCGATGTGGCCGACATCGCCGCAGGCATCATTGAAAAGGTGCGCATCAATCCGGGCAACTATGTTGACCCTGCCCGCACCTTTAAGTCGCTCGAATACACCGATGAAGAGTATGCCGAAGAACTCGTGCGTCTCGAAACCCGCTTCAAACGACTTTTGGCCATTTGTCGGGAACACGGCACAGCCATCCGCATCGGTGTGAACCATGGCTCGCTCTCCGACCGCATCATGAGCCGCTATGGCGACACGCCGGCTGGCATCGTGGAGAGTTGCATGGAGTTCCTCCGCGTCTGTGTCAAGGAAGACTTTAAGGATGTCGTCATCAGTATCAAAGCCTCCAACACCCGTGTGATGGTGCTCACGATGCGCCTTTTGGTGGCCGTGATGAAAGAGGAGGGCATGACCTTTCCGCTCCATCTCGGTGTGACCGAAGCTGGTGAGGGCGAGGACGGCCGATTGAAGAGTGCCGCAGGCATCGGGGCATTGCTCTGCGACGGCATCGGCAACACCATCCGCGTGTCGCTCTCCGAAGCCCCAGAAGCAGAAATACCTGTGGCATGGAAGGTGGGAAAAGCGGCTTTCTCACGGGCTGGCCATGGCATGATACCCGGACACGCCTGCCCAACGTTCAACTATCTGGACCCTGAACGTCGCCCCACCACAGCGGTGCGAAACATCGGTGGCGACAACGTGCCTGTTGTGGTCAGCACCCGACTCAAAGGCGAAACCGACTTCGGAAAAACCCGCCCCGACTATATCTATTGTGGCACACATCTGCCCAAAGAACTTGAAGACGGCATCGGCTACATCGTTGATGCGCCAGCGTGGGAGGGCAAGGCAAACACTTATCCCGTCTTTCGCCCTGAGGATTTGCTGTTCGCAGGCATGAACACCTCGCCCGTCAAATTCCTATTCCTCACCTACTTGCAACTGGGCGAAGAGGCGAAGGCTTTCCTCCGACAGCATCCCGAAACCGTGATCATCGCACAGAGCAACCATGCCAACCGACAAGGCGAACTCCGTGCCATGGCACACGAGCTTTGGCGTGAGGACTTGAAAAATCCTGTCATCTTCTTCCAACACTTTGAACACACCGTTGCCCAGCGCGAGGATTTCCAAGTGCAAAGTGCCGTGGAGATGAGCAACCTGCTTTTTGATGGACTCACGGACGGCATCATGCTTTATAGCACCCTCGACCTCCCCGTCGCCACGCAAGACGAAACGGCTTTCGGCATTCTCCAAGCCACTCGCTTGCGCACCACCAAGACGGAATACATTTCCTGTCCCGGTTGTGGGCGCACCCTCTTTGAACTCCAAGAGACCATCGCCCGTGTGAAAGCCGCTACGGGACATCTCAAAGGTCTCAAAATTGGTGTCATGGGTTGCATCGTCAATGGTCCTGGCGAAATGGCCGATGCCGACTACGGCTATGTGGGTGCGGGCCGTGGCAAGGTGAGCCTCTATAAAGGCAAAGTGTGTGTGGAAAAGAATATCCCCACCGACCAAGCCGTAGAAAAGCTCCTCGCCTTGATCGAGCAAGAGCGCAAAACCGAATGCTGACTCCATGTGCCGTGATAAGCATCCGTCTTGTCACGGCACATGGCTATCGCTTTCAAAATGAGCTTTTAGGAGATTTATCACCGAGAAATAAACAAAGATTTACTACTTTTGCATGAAGAGGCAAATTCTTTTTGAGGATTTTCCCTTTCATCACCCTATCGTACACACATATAATATATGACGCTTTCAAACAGAGTATCTTTCCATAGCCACCATGAACGAACCGCCCTACGGCAAGCCCTGAGGGAGGCTGTCGGTGAGTGGATATATGGAAAGGCGATGGGGCGACTGTTGCTTTGCCTCTTGGCGTGGAGCTTCTCCCTCGCCATGGTGGCACAAACGCCAACGCAGAAGAAAACCACCACGACTACGAAGAAAAGCACAGCTGTCCCTGCAAAGAAGACGGCTGCGCCACAACCTGCTGCACGTCCCAAAAGCACATCGACCGCTTCCAAGACCGCACGCCCGCAAACCAAGCGTCCTGCAACAGCTTCGAAGAACAAGTCTGTTGCATCCAAAAAGCCTGCGCCCGTAGTGGCCGAGACGAAGCAGATTCGCCAGCTCAAAGGCGATCGCCAAGCCTTGAAACAGCAAATCAACGAGGCGGAACAAATTCTCAAAAACACCAAGAGCGATGTGCGCTCACAGCTCAATACGCTCACGTTGCTCAACACACAGATTGGACAGCAACGCCAATATGTCGATGGCATCATTACGGAAGTGAACCAACTCTCCAACGACATCGGCCACCTCACCCGCCAGCTCGACACCCTGCGTCGCGACCTCACATATCGCAAGAACAAATATGCCAAGAGCGTTCAGTACATGCACCGCAACCGCATGACACAGAGCAACCTGCTCTTCGTGCTCTCTGCCCGCTCTTTCCGTGAGATGCGCCGCCGCTTGCGCTATGTGCGTGCCTTTGCCAAATATCAGCGCGAACAGGGCGAAATCATCCGTGAGCGCGAACTCCTTGTACGTGAACGCGAGGCACAACTCCGTGGCGTGAAGTTCGAGAAAGACAAACTCCTCCACGAGGGGCGCACCGAGCAGGGACGACTTGAAGGCCAGCAGGCCGAGCGTCAAAAGGTGGTGGCCTCGCTCCAAGCCAAGGAAGCCGAGTTGCAGAAAACCATCGCTGCCCAGCGTGCCAAGGCCGCCGCCTTGGATCGGAAAATCGATCAAATGGTGCAGGCCGAAATAGCCAAAGCCGAAGCCCGTCGCCGTGCCGAAGAGGCCAAGCGTCGTGCCGACGAAGCCCGCCGCAAGGAGGAAGAGAAGAAACGCCGTGCTGCCGCAGAAGCCAAGCGACAGCAAGAAGCTGCCGAGCGCAAACGCCAAGAAGAAGCGAAGAAGCGACAGGAGGCCGAGCGTGCCAGATTAGCAGCCGAAAAGGCCAAGGCCGAAGGGCGCAAGAAAGAAGCCAATGCCAAGCGAGAAGAAGCCCAACGCCTGCAACGAGAGGCCGACCAAGCTAAGGCCGACAAACAGCGCGCCGAACAAGCACAGCGGAAGGCCCAGCAGGAAGAACGCCAAGCATCGACAGCCAAATACAACTATGTGGAGGCCGACAACAATGACCGACAACTCAGCCAGTCCTTTGCCGCCAATCGTGGCCGACTGCCAGCACCGATTACGGGCAGTTATGCCATCACGAGTCGCTTCGGATCCTATGCCGTAGAAGGCTTGCGGGGTGTGCAGTTGGACAACAAGGGTGTGAACCTCACCTCTCGTAGCGGTGCTTCCGCCCGTGCCGTGTTCAATGGCGAAGTGTCCACCATTTTCTTCCATGGCGGTATGTACAACATCATCCTTCGCCACGGTGCTTACATGACGGTCTATTGCAACCTCTCCTCCGTGAGCGTAGGGCGTGGACAGCAGGTGCACACAGGGCAAACGCTCGGTGCTGTTGCTCCTGACGGCAATGGTGGCTACACCCTCCACTTCGAACTGCGCCAAGAAATGTCGAAACTCAATCCCGAAGGATGGTTCAGATAAGGCAAACTTTATGCAAACAACCCATCTTCTTTGGCTACGGCACTATGTGCTACCACTCCTGTTCGCTGCGATCTTGTTGCTCGTAGTGCGCGGATGCGTAGTGCGTCAGTATGTCCTGCGAGAAGACAGTTCGGAAATGCAACTTTTGCCCGGCGACAGGGTGTTGGTCGGACTTTACGACAAACAACCCGATGTGGGCGAAGCCACAGCCTTTATACTGCGGCGCAGTGTCCGCTTCGATCGTCCTTTGGCCTGTCCGGGCGATACGCTATGGATTTCTTTTCAGCACCGCTCGCTCAGTCACCACCAAAGCGATGCCACAGACGAAATACTCATCCTACCTCGCAAGGGCGAAACGATGGGCGTGACACCCCGCAATGCCGCTTTGTTCGCAAAGGCGTTATGTCGCTATGAAGACGTGCGCACCGATGTGACGCCCGATGGCCGTCTGCTCTTGCGTGGCGAAGAAGTGAAAACGGTGACATTTACGCACGATCTCTATTGGATGCGCCATACAAGTCCTTCCGAAGGCTTCATAGCCGCTTCCGCCATCGTGGGACGCCCCCTCTGCATTCCCTATTCAATCAAGCCCAACGGACAATGGCGTTGGGAACGCTTGTTCAAAAGCCTTGACGGCATAGACAGCAAACGATAAGCCAGATAATTAGCAAGTCAAATCCCTCTCAAAAAGTCGAAACATGATGCACCACCAAGCCCAAAGCCCATTTGAAGAGGGAAGAGAAAAAGTGCCACTGCTGGCCACGGCCTATTTGGCGCCGGTGCAACACTACGCCCACCTCTATCGCACCCGCAAGGCCTACGAAGAGCACCACGAGCACTACGTCAAACAAACCTATCGCAACCGCTGTTACATCGCAACTGCCGATGGGCCCATGGCATTGACCATCCCCGTAGAACATGGCGAACGCCTGCCCATCCATCAACTTCGCATTGCCGATCACGGCCGTTGGCAAACCGTCCATTGGAACGCCCTTCAAACCGCCTATGACGCTTCGCCATTCTTCGAATACTATGAGGACGACTTCCGGCCTCTCTATACGGAGCGGTTCGAGCGTTTGGTCGATTTCAATGCCGCCCTCCAACGGGTAGTGCTCAACCTCTTGGAACTGCCAGTGGAGCTACAACCCACCACCGCCTACGAGGCTTCGCCCACAACAGTATTCGACCTCCGCACCGCCATTCGGCCCAAGCATCCCCAGCCCGATGCCCTTTTCCGCATTGTGCCCTACTACCAAGTCTTTGCTTCCCGCACAGGCTTTCTGCCCAATCTCTCCATCGTAGATTTACTTTTTAATATGGGACCCGAAGCACGCCTCGTGCTCCGAGCATCCATCACAAATTAGATTATGAGAAAAGCACTAAAGAACCTTGTGCGTTTGACGCACCCCATTGCAGAGCATCTGCCATTTTTCCTCATTGGTTGCCTACTGATGGGACTCCCCGTTATTCTCATGGGTTATCGCATTCTGATGGGAATAGAAACAATGTATGGTTGGCTCTCATTTTTGGTAGTATGGCTTTGGTCATGGGCATTGGCTATGTGCAAGTATGCCTGTTGCATTACTATCGGAAAGCATGGATCAAATTGCTACTCTACGCACTGATGGTCATTCTCTTTGCGTTCTATCTTTTCATGTTCAAGGTGTTCAACCAAACCATCAACCCAATGGTGATGACCATGATGCTCGAAACCAATGGTAGAGAAGCGTCGGAGTTCATGGAGAATTATATGTTCTCTGCCACAGCTATGAAAGTTTATGGCATAGTGGCTGGAAGTTTAGTTGTTATCCTTGTTTCAGAGTGGGCATATCGACGTTTTTCTCGCATCAGAAGTGTTGCTAATTTGTTTATTGTCAATGTTGTTTCAGGAGCAGTGATGGTTGTCGTTCTATTTATGGCTCTCTTCTCTTCAGGAACATATATTCATCTCTTCTCTAAACGAACCACCGACCATTTAGGCTGGTGGGATATGGTGGCATATGTACGACCACAAGATCCTTTCAGTAACGTTGTTTATAGCGTTTATGGAATTTTCTGTAATGCTTTGCAAATGAAGGACACCAAAGAGTTCATGGCCAACATGGCGCAGAACAATCAGGTAATGAGCACTGATTCTTTAGATGTTGTATTGGTTATCGGTGAGAGCTTCATTAAGTGGCACTCTTCGCTTTATGGTTACCCTTTGGAAACCAACCCTATGATGCGTCAAGAGGAGCGTGCAGGTCGGTTGTTTGCTTTTCGCAACGTAGCCTCTCCTTTTCAAGGCACAACGCAAGCTATTCGTCATATGCTTTTCGCCAATAGCATTGGCGCAGGCGAAACTTGGTCGGAAAGTGTTTACTCTCCAGCGGTGTTCAAGTCAGCTGGCTATAACGTGTTCTTTTGGGATAATCAGAAAACGCTTTGGACAGGAATGGGATTGACATTTTCATTGAATGGCTTGCTGTATGATAAAGAAATGTCTAAGCTCTCTTACACACAAGT
>JALFTM010000055.1 GCA_022788345.1 Bacteroidales bacterium | reverse complement strand
AAAGCAAACTCTCTGGCAGAAGTATGCTCAACGGCTTCCCGATTGTCAATTATGGCGTGCAGATTTGTCGGGCAGTGACAAGTTCGCTCAAAAGCCCTGTACAAGTGCGCCACGGCACGCCCGATGCCCGATTGCTCACCGAGATTTCCATTGCAGGCGGCTTCACCTCCTACGAAGGAGGGGGCATCTCATACAACGTGCCTTATTCCAAAAACCACTCCATCGAGAAAGTCATCCGCCACTGGCAATATACCGACCGCCTTGTGGGACTGTATGAAGAAGCTGGCGTGTCCATCAATCGCGAACCTTTCGGACCGCTCACAGGCACACTCATACCGCCCTGTATCTCCAACGCCGTGGCCATCATCGAGGCCATCCTTGCTGCGACACAAGGCGTAAAGGACATTACCGTGGGCTATGGCCAGTGTGGCAATCTGATACAGGACATCGCTGCCATGCGCGCTTTGGAGCGACAAACGCACCACTATCTGCACAAGTTCGAGATGGACGATGTACGTGTGTCCACAGTGTTCCACCAATGGATGGGTGGTTTCCCAGAAGACGAGTCCAAGGCCTATGGTGTTATCTCTTGGGGAGCAGCCGCTGCCGCCCTGTCCAAGGCCACAAAAGTCATCGTCAAAACACCTCACGAAGCCTTTGGCGTGCCCACCAAAGAGGCCAACGCCTGCGGTTTGAGAGACACCAAACAAGTCATCTCCATGTTGCGCGACCAAGATTTGCGCCAAATCCCCGAAGTGGTGCGAGAGAGTGAAATCATAGAAGCCGAAGTGACATGTATCCTCGACCGTGTGGAACGTCTCGGCAAGGGCGACTTTGCCCTCGGCGCTGTGGCCGCCTTTGAAGCTGGCGTGCTCGATGTGCCCTTTGCTCCCAACCGCAACAACAAAGGCCACGTGCTCCCAGCGCGCGACAACAACGGGGCAGTGCGCATCCTTGAGATGGGCAACCTGCCTTTCAGCGCAGATCTGTGCGACTTCCACCGCATGAAACTCGAAGAGCGGGCGTTGAAAGAAAAACGCCCCGTGTCTATGCAAATGGTCATCGACGATGTCTATGCCATCGAAAAAGGGCGTCTCGTTGGTCGGCCAGAGCAACAAGGACTGTCCATTTAATATCACCCACTAAACCCCTTGCGTTATGAAAATCAAGAAAGTAGTTTGTGCCGCAGGAAAGACAGGTTTTTTCTTCGACGACCAAAAAGCCATCAAAGCAGGTGCACGCAACGATGGCAACTTCTATACTGGCGAACCGCTCACACCCGGCTTCTCCGCCGTTCGACAAACGGGTGAAAGTATTTCTGTCCTCTTCATCTTGGAAGATGGACAGGTGGCACATGGCGACTGCGCCGCTGTGCAATACTCTGGTGCTGGCGGTCGCGACCCGCTTTTCTTGGCCGAGCAGTTCATCCCCATCATTGAACACGACATTGCTCCGTTGTATGAAGGCCGTGAAGTGACCTCGTTTCGCGAATTGGCCGACCTCGTGGACAAAGCCATAAATCCTGCCACAGGCAAGCCCTATCACACAGCCCTGCGCTACGGCATCACACAAACCTGCTTGGACGCCGTGGCCAAAGCCACGCACCGACTTATGGCCGATGTGGTGGCTGACGAATATGGCACAACGGTGAGCGAAACGATGATCCCCATCTTCATGCAAAGTGGCGACGACCGCTATCTCAACGCCGATAAAATGATAATGAAAGGAGCAGCCGTACTGCCCCATGCGCTTTTCAATCACGTTGAAGACAAGGTGGGCTTGCAAGGAGAGAAGATACACGACTACCTCGTGTGGCTACGCAACCGGGTACTGGACCACAAGCCGTTTGAAGCCTACATGCCCATCTTCCACATTGATGTGTACGGCACTTTGGGCATCATCTTCCACAACGATGCAACCCGCATTGCCACTTACATAGCCGAACTGGCCAAGGCCGCACATCCTTTCCATCTCCGTGTCGAAGGGCCTGTGGACATGGGCGAAAAGGAAGCGCAAATCGAAGCCCTTGCCGCCATCCGTCGTGAACTGGAAGCCCTTGGTTCGGATGCCGAAATCGTGGCCGATGAATGGTGCAACACCTTGGAAGACATCCGCGACTTTACGGATGCCAAGGCAGGCCACATGGCACAAATCAAAACGCCCGACCTTGGCGGTGTCAACAACGCCATCGAAGCCGTGCTCTATTGCAAACAAC
>JALFTM010000054.1 GCA_022788345.1 Bacteroidales bacterium | reverse complement strand
GAGAATGACGGCCGTTGTTGTGTCTGGCTACACAGAGATTAGTCGTAATAGGCTTTCTTGCCAGCAGCCAGTGTGTTGAGCATGAGCTGACAAATGGTCATAGGGCCGACACCGCCCGGCACAGGTGTGATAAATTCGCATTTTGGTGCTACGTTGTCAAAATCGACATCGCCACAGAGGCGGAAACCACTCTTGCGGGTGGCGTCTGGTACGCGTGTCGTGCCCACATCTATCACTGTTGCTCCCTCCTTAACCATATCGGCCGTGACGAAGTGAGGCTGTCCGATGGCAGCGATGAGGATGTCGGCTTCACGACACAATTCTTTCAAATTCTTACTGCGACTGTGAACGATGGTTACTGTGGCATCGCCAAGATGTTTCTGCACCATTAGGCTGGCCATGGGTTTGCCAACGATGTTGGAACGGCCGATAACTACGCAATGCTTGCCCGAAGTGGGCACATTGTAGCGTTGCAACAGTTCAAAGATGCCTTTAGGCGTGGCACTCACATAGCAAGGCAGGCCGATGGACATACGCCCCACATTGATGGGATGGAAGCCATCCACATCTTTGCGGTAGTCGATGGCTTCGATGATGCGTTGTTCGCTGATGTGTTTGGGTAGAGGGAGTTGCACGATGAAGCCGTCCACGTCAGTGTCCTTATTCAGTCGCTCTACGCAGGCAAGAAGTTCCTCTTCCGAAATGGTGTCTTCAAAGCGGATGAGTGAAGAGGTGAAACCGCAGGCTTCGCAAGCCAACACTTTGTTGTGTACATACGTTTCGCTACCGCCATCGTGTCCGACAAGGATGGCCGCGAGGTGTGGGCGCTTGCCACCATTGGCCACTATCTGTGACACTTCTTCTGCAATTTCTTTCTTAATCGTCTCGGCCGTAGCCTTTCCGTCAATAAGTTTCATAATGGTAAGGATTAAAAAGTGAAGTAGCGGCACACCATGGCACCGCTACTGAATATGTTTCTTAGAATTTTGGCATCTTGGGCATACCGGGGATGTTGGGCATATTGCGCATCATATTGGCCATTTTATTGCCTGTCATCATTTTCATGACTTTGCGTGTCTGCTCAAATTGCTTAATCAGACGGCTCACTTCCTCCAAACTCGTGCCAGAGCCTTTAGCGATGCGTTGGCGACGACTTGCATTGAGGATTTGTGGATTGCGACGTTCGGCAGGTGTCATACTCAAGATGATGGCTTCGATGCCTTTGAAAGCATTGTCGTCAATATCAACATCTTTCAACGCCTTGCCTACACCCGGAATCATGGCGGCAAGGTCTTTGATGTTACCCATCTTTTTGATTTGTTGGATTTGTGCAAGGAAATCCTCGAAATCGAACTGATTTTTCTGAATTTTGCGTTGGAGCTTGCGGGCTTCCGCTTCGTCAAACTGCTCTTGAGCACGCTCCACGAGCGAAACGATGTCGCCCATGCCGAGGATGCGGTCGGCCATGCGTTCGGGGTGGAACACATCCAAAGCATCGAGCTTCTCGCCCATGCCGACGAACTTGATGGGCTTCGTCACAACGGTGCGGATTGACAGTGCAGCACCGCCACGCGTGTCGCCGTCCAGCTTGGTGAGTACTACGCCATCGAAGTCCAAACGTTCGTTGAATTCCTTGGCTGTATTCACAGCGTCCTGACCCGTCATAGAGTCTACGACAAAGAGTGTCTCCGTTGGGTTAATTGCTTCCTTGATGGCCGCAATCTCCTGCATCATCTTCTCGTCCACTGCGAGACGACCTGCGGTGTCGATAATCACAACGTCATGCCCTTTGGCTGTGGCTTCGCGCACGGCATTACGGGCAATCTCCACAGCGTTTTGGTTGCCCTCCTCGGTGTAGACAGGGACACCCACTTGTTCGCCCAAGACTTTGAGCTGATCGATGGCCGCAGGGCGATAAACATCACAAGCTGCGAGGAAAGGCTTTTTGCCACGCTTTGTTTTAAGCAGGTGGGCAAGTTTGCCCGTCATCGTGGTCTTACCTGAACCTTGAAGACCAGACATCAAAATAATAGCCGGACGACCATCAAGATTGATGGGGACAGCAGAGCCACCCATCAGCGTAGTAAGCTCATCGTGCACAATCTTCACCATCAACTGGCCGGGCTTCACGGCAGTGAGCACGTTCTGTCCCAAGGCCTTTTGCTTCACTGTGTCTGTGAATGTTTTTGCAACCTTGTAATTGACGTCGGCTTCGAGGAGTGCGCGGCGCACATCCTTCAGCGTTTCGGCCACATTGATTTCGGTGATGCGACCCTCACCTTTGAGTATCTTAAAGGAGCGGTCTAATCTCTCGCTCAGATTTTCAAACATAGTGTGTCTTTAATTATATTTTTATGGAGCAAAGATACAAAAAATGGAGTTATCGCCGTGCTATTTTAATGGGAAAACGTGTAGAGTAGGGCCATATACACTATTTCACAAAGGATTTGTTTTTGAGGCAATGATGTATTATCTTTGCAACACGGCAAAGCAGGTGAAAATTTCGAAAGAGGTTTTTACCTGCTTTTTTCATGCCTATAAACGCTTGGAGATAGGCGTTTTTCTTTCGTCCGAGAGGCGCATTCTGAAAACTTGGGAAGCGCAACTTGAAAAAACAGGTGGCGTAGACTCGTTTGACAAGTTCTGCATACCGTTCATGTTGCAGGCTTCGAGAGAATTAGAAAGCATAAATAAACATAAAAAATAGTCGCCTTTTCGCAGTTTCTTCTTTCCTCCTTAATGGGCGAAGAAAGATAGGTGGATTCTTTGGCTATAAATATAACGTTTGCAACAAAAGTTGTCGTAGCTAATTTCGTAAGTGCTTACATAATCAGATGTAGTATGTTGTTTTTCTAAATTCGTTCGTTAGCGATATGAATAATAGTCGCAAACGCCTGAAACAGAGTGTTTTCGCACACAATTTGAAAACCTGTGCAAAAAAGACGCCCTTTACTATTGCTTAACTGTATAGAAATGTGTACCTTTGCACTATCAATTTACTAACAACTTTCAAAGCATAATCCTTTTCGCATTATGAGACAAGAATGGAGAAACTTCCGCGGTACGCAATGGCACGATGAAGTGGACGTGCGTGACTTTATTCAGAATAACTACACAGCTTACGATGGCGATGAGTCTTTCCTCGCAGATCCGACAGAAGCTACGAATAAACTCTGGGGACATCTCCAAACATTGCAGAAGCAAGAGCGCGCACAAGGCGGTGTGCTTGATATGGAAACAGACATCGTTTCTGGTATCACAGCCTATGGTGAAGCTTATATGATGGAGGGTGGCAAAGCGCTTGAAAAGGTAGTTGGTTTGCAAACAGACAAACCTCTCAAGCGTGCTTTCATGCCTTATGGTGGTATCAAAATGGCCGAACAGGCTTTGACGACCTATGGCTATACGCCTAATGCAGAGTTGCATAAAATTTTTACAGAATATCACAAGACGCACAACGATGGCGTATTCGATGCTTATACGCCCGAAATGCGCAGTGTTCGCCGCAATCACATCATTACAGGTTTGCCCGACTCTTATGGTCGTGGTCGTATTGTAGGCGACTATCGCCGTGTGGCACTTTATGGTATCGACTATCTCATCGCGAAGAAGAAAGAAGACCTTTCTTATGTAGGTTCTCGCACTATGACAGACGATGTTATTCGTTTGCGTGAGGAGGTGAGCATGCAGATCAAGAGTTTGAACGAGATGAAGGTGCTGGCCCAAAGCTATGGTTACGACATCTCTCAGCCTGCAAAGAATGCTCGCGAAGCTGTTCAATGGCTCTATTTCGGCTACCTTGCTGCCATCAAGTCACAGAATGGTGCAGCGATGTCTGTAGGTCGTATCTCCACATTCCTCGACATCTATATTCAGCGTGACTTTGCTGAAGGCACTTTGACAGAGAGCGAGGCACAAGAACTCATCGACCACTTGGTGATGAAGTTCCGCATGGTGAAGTTTGCCCGTATCCCTCAATACAACCAACTCTTCTCTGGCGACCCCGTTTGGGCAACTCTCGAAATGGCTGGTATCGGTCAAGATGGTCGCTCTATGGTGACAAAGAACGACTTCCGTTTCCTCCACACATTGGAAAACATGGGTCCTTCTCCAGAGCCTAACCTCACAGTGCTTTACAGCTCTCGCCTCCCCGAAGGTTTCAAGGAGTACACAGCTAAAATTTCTGTAATCACCAGCTCTGTACAATACGAGAACGACGATGTGATGCGTCCTATCTGGGGTGACGACTACTCTATTTGTTGCTGTGTGTCTGCTACACAGACAGGTAAGGAAATGCAATTCTTCGGTGCACGCGCCAACTTGGCGAAATGTTTGGCTTACGCCATCAACGGCGGTGTTGATGGCATGACACGCGAGCAATGCGGTCCTGCTTATCGCCCCATCGAAGGCGACTACTTGGAATGGGACGAAGTGCTCCCACGCTTCGACGCCATGATGGAATGGTTGGTTGAAGTGTATGTGAACACTTTGAACCTCATCCACTACATGCACGATAAATACTTCTATGAAGCTGCAGAGTTGGCACTTATTGACACCAACCTCCGCCGCACCTTCGCTACGGGTATCGCAGGCTTCTCTCACGTGGTAGACTCACTCTGCGCCATCAAGTACGCTCGTGTGAAGTGTGTGCGTGACGAGACTGGCTACATCGTGGATTACATCACTGAGGGCGACTTCCCACGCTATGGTAACGATGACGACCGTGCAGACGACATCGCAGTATGGTTGCTCAAGACCTTCATGAAGAAGATCCGCAAACACCACACTTACCGCGACTCTGAGCCTACAACGTCTATCCTCACCATTACTTCAAACGTAGTATATGGTAAGGCCACAGGCAACTTGCCCGATGGTCGCCGTGCAGGTGCTCCGCTTGCTCCGGGCGCAAACCCCTCTTACGGTGCAGAGAAGAATGGTCTTTTGGCTTCGTTGAACTCAACTGCTAAGTTGCCTTACGAATATGCTCTCGATGGCATTTCTAACACGCAGACAATCGCTCCTTCAACCCTCGGTCATAGCATCGATGAGCAGAAGGTAAGCCTCGTGGGCGTAATGGACGGCTACTTCGACCGTGGTGCACACCACTTGAACGTGAACGTGTTCGGTGTGGACAAGCTCAAAGATGCTATGGAGCATCCAGAGAAGGAAGAATATGCTAACTTCACCATCCGTGTATCAGGTTACGCCGTGAAGTTCATCGACCTCACTCGTGAGCAACAGCTCGACGTGATTGCACGTTCAGCTCACTTGAAGATGTAATTAGCCAAAGTGTAGATCAATATATTACTTGGATAAAATAGTCAATCTTTTAATATTAAATAAAATGAGCACACTGAAAAAAATATTTTTGGTTACTATTGTATTGTTTACTGCATTCTTCTCTTCTTGCTCCTCTGAAGATGCTTTCCAAAATTCATTTTCAAGAAAATGGACAGAAGAAGAGATAAAGTCTTCTCTGAAGTTTTTGACAAGAGTATATTCTGTCGAAAAGGTGCAGACTCCTCAAAAGAGTATTTCCTCTATTGGAACAGAGTTTGAAACAGAAGCTATCGGAGGTCCTTCGATTTCTTTCTATATAGGAAGAAAGAAAAAGAAATGTACTGGCCTTGGAATTTGTGGAGTAGTTAAACCACCTACTGATTTAACAGAAGTTGGAGATGAAGATGGAGGAGTTGCTTTATCAAAGAGACTTCGTAGTGTGTCAAAGAAGGAGGTAAGTTCTGTTGTTACTTTTTTAGAAGAAGAGAAAGGACAAATCTTTGCTCTCTTGCTTCTTTCTGAAGCTCCTAACTCTGATATCCCTTCAGAACAATTGAATATGGAAGTAGAAGAAGAACTGATACTCCCTTTGAACGATAGAGACTTATATGTTCATCCAGGAACTCTTACTTTCGATAAGACATTAGGAAACTTCGGTGGATATAAAGTTTTGTTACACAAGAATAGTTCATTAAGTATCTTATGAGGTTCGTTCTCTGCCTCTTTGCTTTGGCATTCTCTCTACAGTCTTGCATTCACGTTCTTAGTACAAAACGTGGATATGATAAATTGTTATCAGCGTCTGCAAAAGAGCATATCTTGTTCGCAGGAAGTGAAGCTTCCTTTAATCTTTCTGCTCTAAGCAGAACAGAGAAGGTGCTTCCTTTAGTGAGTGGAAAACAACTCAAAGATGCTATTCGAGGGAACGATTGGACGATTATATATAATTATCATCCTTACTGCCCAAGTGACGATTATATTTCGCCCCAGAAACTCCAAGAAAAGTTAAACTCTGAACAATTAAAGTATTGGGTTGTGCTTCGATATATTTTAGATGATAGCATTGTGCAATTATCTGATAAGTATCCTTTAATAGGCATAGATTATCAATACTATAATAAAACGAGATGTGAGTCACTCTTTCTTGAAGATTTGTTTGGTAAGCGACTCGCAGAGATGAAGCAACATCGCTATAGCTTGTATTACCTCTTCTATCACGACCAGTTGGTCTATTCGAGTGACGAGCTTGATGCTCTCTTGAATTGGTATCAGCAAGAAGGTAAGAAGAAGTCGATATAAATGCTCATCTAAGCGTTATAATTTCAAGTATTGGATGAAATGAAGTAAATACTACAGGGCGACCAGATAGCGAGCGCAAGCTTCGCCCTCTGGTCGCTCATTTTTTATTTGGACATAATTCTCTTTATGATAAAAGGTGCTATTCATTCCACTGAAAGCTTTGGCTCTGTCGATGGTCCGGGCATTCGTTACATCATCTTCCTGCGTGGTTGCTATATGCGGTGTCGCTACTGCCACAACCCAGACACTTGGGAGATGAAGCAGGAGAACCTCCGCACCGCTGATGAACTCCTCGATGAGGCAGAACGCTATCGCTCCTATTGGGGCAAGCGAGGAGGCATCACTGTGAGCGGAGGCGAACCCTTGTTGCAGATTGATTTCCTCATCGACCTCTTTACCAAAGCCAAGGCGCGTGGCATCCACACGACTCTCGATACTTGCGGACAGCCTTTCAAACGCACTGAAGCGTTTCTCGAAAAGTTTGATGCCCTGCTCAAAGTCACCGATCTTGTCATGCTTGACGTGAAGCATATTCGTTCGGAAGCGCATAAAAGTTTGACAGGACACACCAATGAGGCCATTTTGGACTGCGGGCGTTATCTTTCGGAACAAGGTGTTCCGCTTTGGATACGCCACGTGCTTGTCTCCTCGCTCAACGATAGTGACGAACTTCTCCATGAATTGGCACAATATATCGGGACGCTCCGTACGGTCGAGAAGATAGAAGTGTTGCCTTACCATGCCCTCGGTGTTCACAAGTGGGAAGTGTTAGGCTTACCCTATACGCTGAAAGATGAAATGCCCCCTTCAGCAGAGCGTGTTGCCAATGCAGAAACAATTCTGCGCAGTCAGTGGCAACGATAGTGTGGCTATTTCGGCAGAAACTCGTACTTTTGCCTTTATGAAGCGCAGTTTGCTAACTCTCATTCTTGGTTCAGCCTGTCTGTCAATGGCCTTTGGGCAGTCGATGGACAGTCTGTTCGTGTCTGCACCAGCCTCCGTAGTGCCTTTGGTGCGTACGAATGCTCGCCTTGACCTTTTAGATTATTTCCGAAGTGGAATGGAGGCGAGAGTGCAGAACGATTTGGATGGAAAGACCACGCTGAAGGCTTTGACAAAAGACTTTTTGGCCCTGCAACTGAGTGATGCCGTGATGTTGGAAATAAAGCGTTTGCCGTTTCATGGCGATAGCATCTTGGCCGTTGTGCGTAATGTCAAAGCGGGGAACAGGTCGGGGCGTATCTCGTTCTATACAACTCATTGGCGACCTAAGCGGATCGACCTGCCAAGTGTGCGAATGGCACAATTTCTACACATCGATACGCTTTCAGCAATAGCACAAGAGCGACTTTTACGCCTTTCCACGGGCATGACCTATACTTATCAGTGGGAAGAACATCGCAATACGCTCACCCTAAGACCATCAATTGAAGGGATGACACGCACGGAGCAAGCCGCCATTCGCCCTTATCTCTTGCCCTTGGTATGGCATTGGAAAGATGGTGGAGATTTTGAAACAAAATAAAAGTAGGAGAAACAATATATGGGACTATTCACCCTTCCGCCAGAACTGAAGAACTCTGCGTCAGACAGAGACGCCCAGCTTTTCAAATTCGATAATCCATCGGTAGACGTCTATCGTTTGAAACGTTGCCTGATGGCTGAATGGGAACATCAAGGAGGCGTGCAGCTGACTTGGCCACATGCCGAAACCGACTGGGCGTATATGTTAGAGGAAATCATTGCCTGTTACGTTCGCTTGGCATTTGAGATCGCCATTCGCGAACCGCTCCTCATCGTTGCGCCCAACGTGGACGAAGTGCGCACCCTCCTTGAGCAACAACTTCCTGAGCGGGCCACGCAACATATCCGTTACTTTCAATGTCCTACAAACGACACTTGGGCACGTGATCACGGCTTCCTCTGTGTGCGTGATGGAGTGAAGATGGAACTGATGGACTTTCGTTTCAATGGCTGGGGCGGTAAGTTTGCCGCCGAAAAGGACAATGCAATAAATGCTCAGCTTTTTAAGGAAGGCGTATTGCAGGGGCATTATGTTGATAACTTGGACTTTGAACTCGAAGGTGGAAGTGTAGAGAGCGATGGTGCAGGCACTATCCTTACAACGGCCGTATGCCTGCTTAACAAGAACCGCAACGGAGGTCCGGCTAAAGGCGATGTGGAAGCCGAATTGGCCAAACGCTTAGGTGCAGAGCAAGTGCTGTGGCTTCACCATGGCGAACTTGCAGGTGACGACACTGATGGGCATATTGATACTTTGGCACGTCTTTGTCCGAATAACCAAATAGCCTATGTGCAATGCTCTGATAAGGAAGACGAGCACTACGCTTCGCTCTCTGCGATGGAGGCAGAGTTGCGCCAGTTCCGCACCCTCACTGGCGAGCCTTATACTCTCGTGCCACTCCCACTGCCTCTCCCCATTTTTGATGAAGAGGGCGAGCGTTTGCCAGCGACTTACGCCAATTTTCTCATCATGAACAAGGC
>JALFTM010000053.1 GCA_022788345.1 Bacteroidales bacterium | reverse complement strand
GAAGAGTCCACTTATCCGACACGTTCGGCTGAGGCCTTGAAGAAGCTCGAAGCTTTACAGAATGGCGATGGAGGATGGTCGTGGTATCCGGGTATGCGTAGCAATCCATGGACCACGGAGGCCATCGTTGCAGCCCTGCTCCGTCTGCGTCTGTTCACAGGGGAAACGCAGGCCGATGAGCGCATCCTTGCGGCACTTAACTATTTGGAGCGTGATTTGCAAGAGGACTTGAAGAAAAAGGACTTCTTACTTGGCAATTATCATTTGGAGTATTTGTATCTTTGCGCCTTAGCAAAGGACATGGACTTGAAGCCACTCCCGAAATCGGCCAACTTGTTGCTCCAATATCTGAAGAAAGAACTTCCTAAGATGAACATGGAATGCAAGGCCAAGGCGGCGGTGACACTGTCTGTCTTGAACGAACGACAACTGGCCGATTTGGCGCTCCAAAGCTTGCTGGAACACACTGTGACCACCAACGAGATGGGACGCTACTTCGACTCCTATCGCACGAAGTTCTCCTCTTCGCAATACGGCATCAGCACACAGGTTGCCACCATCGAAGCTTTGCAACGCTTGAAGCCTGAAGACAAGGCTTTGGAGGAACTCCGCCTTTGGCTCTTGCAGAGTAAACGAGGCCAGCATTGGCAAACAACGGAGATGACCATGGAGGCCATTTACGCTCTCCTCGGAAAGGGGAAAGGCGCACAGCCAGCAACGCTTTCTGCCACGGCTGAACCACTTCACGTGACAGCCCGAAAGGATGGCAAAGCACTGCCCAATCCTACAACCGAGACTGCCACGCACCCACAGCAAGGGCTTGCGGGCTATGGACGTGCCAACTACGACACTTCGGCCACGGAAGTACGGGTTGAAAAGAGCGATGAAGGTTTCGCTTGGGGTACTGTCTACGCCCTTTGTTCCGCTCCGTCTTCAACGCTCGATGCTTCAGCTTCGGAATTGTCCGTAGAGCGTTTCTTTGAACGTAAGGGCAGTGACGGCTGGGTACGCCTCAAAGCGGGCGAAGTCTTAAACCGCGGTGAAGAAGTGAGAGCTGTCTATAACGTGAGTGCCAATCGGGATTTCGATTTTGTTTCGCTCCGTGCGCCACGCCCAGCAGGCTTAGCACCCACAAATCCATTGTCTGGCTATCGTTGGACAGAGGTCGGGGCAATGTACTGCGTGGTGCATGATGCTTCCAACGACTATTTCATCGAACATCTCCGCAAGGGACACTATCGCCTCTCTACAACTTTCCGCACAGACCGCGCTGGCCGTTTTACCGCTGCGCCAGCACGCTTACAAAGCGTTTATGCCCCAGAATTTGTGGGCTTTAGTGGCAGTGCTACTATCAACGTCAAATAACAATTTCACTTAACGAATTATGAAGAAATCCTCTATACTCGCTACCACAGCTGTAGCACTCCTTTTCACGGCTTGCGCCACAGTGCCCATTACGGGGCGCAAACAGATGAACCTCGTGTCCAATTCAGAAGTTTTGGCATCGAGCCTGACGCAATATCAAACCTACATGTCCAAAGCAACGCCCATTCGTGGCACACAAGCGGCGGCCATGGTGGAGCGTGTGGGTAAGAAAATTGCCGCTGCCACCGAGTCGTATCTCCGACAAAACGGCATGGAGAGCGAACTCAAGAACTACAATTGGGAGTTTAACCTCGTTAAGGACGACAATGCGAATGCTTTTTGTATGCCCGGCGGTAAAATTGTGGTTTACGAAGGTCTCTTGAAGTATGTCAAGACGGACGATGACTTGGCAGTAGTGATGGGACATGAAGTGGCACACGCAGTGGCAAAACACAGCAACGAGCGCATGAGCCAACAGATGCTGGCGCAATATGGTGGCACAGCCTTGGGTCTCGCACTCGGAGGTAGCAGTCAAGCCACACAAGCCATCGCTTCACAAGTGTATGGCCTTGGCGCACAATATGGCGTTATGCTTCCCTTCTCTCGCAAGCACGAGAAAGAGGCCGACTATATGGGACTTGTATTGATGTCTATCGCTGGTTACAATCCTCAAGCCTCTACCCAATTTTGGCAACGTATGAGCGAAGGAGGGAGCAATGCCACACCAGAGTTTATGAGTACGCACCCCAGCGATGCGACACGCATCTCCGCTTTGCAGAAAGCCCTCCCCGAAGTAGAAGAGAAGTATGCACCACGGGTGTCATTGCCCATTGCTCAGCCTGCGACCTCTACGCCTAAAAAGTCTACTTCCACAGCTAAAAAGAAGACGAGTAAGACCACACGTAAGTGATCCCATCAGAGAAGGATTTCTGACAAATCCTACACATCATTAGACCAATGACAGATTTTCTTTCCTTAGCGCAGGCACGTTATAGTGCCCGTGGCTTTGAAGCGCGAGAGGTGGAAGCCGAGAAAATAGCGACCATCCTTGAAGCCGTTCGTGTTGCTCCCTCGGCTGTGAACAAGCAGCCTTGGTTCGTTTGGGTGGTGTCGAGCGAGGAAGCCAAAGCCCGCTTGAACGGTTGTTCCAAGTATAATTTTTGTGCGCCCATTACTTTTGTCGTGGGCTACCGCACGGAAGAGGCTTGGACACGCCGTTACGACAACCACAACCATGCCGAAATAGATGCTTGCATCGCTGCCACGCACCTCATGCTCGCTGCGGCAGACTTGGGGTTGGGCACAACGTGGATTGGCAACTTCGACCCCGAAGCCCTTGCACAAGCCCTTCCAGAAACGGCAGGCTACACTATTTTGGGCTACTTCCCTTGCGGTTATCCCTCGGCCGACAAAGGGCTACCTTCGGAGCGACACCTCGACCGAAAAGCCCTTGAGGAGATGAGTGCGACCCTTTAACTGCAATTTTTTGGCCAAACATTTGGCAGTATAAAATATAATGACTACTTTTGCACCATCAAAACCATGGTGTGGTAGTTCAGCTGGTTAGAATACCTGCCTGTCACGCAGGGGGTCGCGGGTTCGAGTCCCGTCCATACCGCAAGAAGGTTTTGAGATGTTTTTTAAGGACGTCAAGTAAGCCTTCAAAATCAAGAGAAATCGCTGTCAAATCAAGGATTTACAGCGATTTCTTTTTGTATGCTGACGATATGATGAAGGGCACACTCTTGCTTTAGAAAGTCATCAATACGTCATTTACTGCTACAAAAACTGCTACACATTATCTAGCCTCTTCAAAATTGTAGCAGTGAAGCCCTGATGACTATCACATTGACGCCTTTATAATCTCTCTGTTTCAAAGATTTATGTTGAACTTTGTGGCACATTGCTACAGTAATTCGATTGAACAATGAGACAGGTTTTTAAGGTATCTTTCTACCTACGCTCTAACTACGAGAACAAAGAAGGAAAATCTCCTGTTATGCTTCGCCTTTTCTTGAATGGAGAAATGGCTAACTTTGGCTCTACGAAAGTTTACGTAGACAAGTCTTTGTGGGTCAATGCAACCAGCAGACTTAAAGGGCGTAGCTCTGATGCTCTTGTTGCCAATGCCAGTTTGGATGCGATTGCATCATCCTTACAAGGCATTTTCAAGAAGTTGGAAGGATACGAAGGCTTGACTTTGGACAAGATTAGAAGTGTCTATCTTGGGAAAGACAGAGAATATAATAGTTTTCTCCCCGTATTTGATAAATTCTTAGAAGACGCCGCTTTACAAGTAGGTATAAACCGAAGCAAAGATAACCTACAAAAGTATATCGTCATACGCAAGAACTTTGAGAGTTTCTTGCTTTATAAGTATGCTCGTAAGGACATCAACCTTCGAGAGTTTACAATAGCTACGCTCCAAGACTTTGAACACTATATTAGCACGACTGGCGGATGTGCAGGAAATACTGTACACAAGAAAATAAAGATGCTTCGAACCATTGTCTTATTTGCTTTGAACAGAGGGATAATGCTTCAAGATCCTTATGTGGGCTATTCCATTAAGCGAATGCCAGTCAATCGTGGATTTCTTACGGATGAAGAAATTCTCCAAATCGCTCATAAGGAACTCAAAGTACAAAGGCTATGTTTAGTGAGAGACCTTTTCATCTTCTCCTGCTTCACAGGCTTGGCATACATCGACGTGGCAAATCTAATGCCCGAGAATATCGTTACGCTTGATGGTAAGCAATGGATTATGACCAAGCGACAAAAGACGAGGGTTGAAACGAATGTTCTCTTGCTGGATATTCCTAAGGCAATCATAAAGAAGTATAGCCATAAGACCTATCGTAATGGCAAACTCCTCCCTATTCTGACTAATCAGAAAACGAATGCCTATCTGAAGGAAATCGGCGATATTTGTGGCATCAAGAAGAACTTGACGTTTCACCTTGCTCGCCACACCTTTGCGACCATGTCGCTCAGTAAGGGCGTGCCGATGGAGAGTGTATCGAAGATGTTGGGACATACCAACATTAAAACCACACAAATCTATGCCCGCATCACTAACAAGAAGATAGAGCACGATATGGAGCAGCTCGCCGATAAGCTTGGTAAGTTCAATTCCGCAATGGGCATTTGACTATTTAGCTATCAGAGAGCTATATAATAAGGTATAGCCCTACAAATCATAATCAATATGGAAACAATGAACAAAAAAGAACTATCTTACTTCCGTTTGAAGTTAGAGAACTATCTCGGTGAACACTTCCCCGAGATGCTGAGTGAACAATCTTTTATCGCCACTCGTGCAGATGAAGCCCTCACAGCCTACTGCGATGCCGTGGCACAGGGGTTCTCACATCCCGAAGCAGAGAGTGTGGCAAGCGAAGTGCTACATCAAGGGCTGCACTTCTCGAAGTACGACACCCTTGTATCAGTCTTAGAGAATGAGTTTGAGGCAGAACTGCCTTCTCCACTCCCCAAGCGACTCGCACCGATACTGCTTCGCAACAGGGCGATACAAAACGTCTTTGGGCAGTACGACCTCACCGAAGACTTCGCTGCGAGTCCAAAATATGAGGAACTCTACACCGAACTTACCGGCACAATAGTACTCATCATGGAGAATAATGGTCTGCCAACCATTCAAGGGGCGAACTACCATTGCTTCAAACAGTAAAAGAACGCCTATACAGAGTTTTTTATCACTCATTAGGTGGTTATCTCACATTTCGAGATAGCCACCTTTTCTGTTTTCCACTATAGGCGTTGCACTTTCGCTTCCTTTCCAATGCTCCACAATATGCGAAATGAAGAAGACGGATGCTGTTCCTTTTTATCCGCAAAGGTAGTACGGGGGGTGGCTTTCAAAAGGTCTGTGCCTCTTGGTTTGTCTGGAAAATCTCCACACCTACGGGTTGTATTTTCCGCCAAAACCTTGTGCAAGCCCCCGCCCCGCTACCTTGATTTTGCTACAAAAAGGAATCAGCATACTCCGATCTTTGGACGCATAAAAAAAATGTCGCTATGGATAAGCAGAAAGTAAATACAACATCTTCGATGAAAGAATTGAAAATCGGCGAAAGCCAAAAAGGATATAGCTCCTCCTCTCATTACCGCATTAAATCCGTGGCACATTACATACAACTCTTTTAATACATACAACTATGAAAGGAACAGAACACTTTACACGAACGATAGCCGACTACCTCAATGGTCGTGCTATGGCAGACCCCTTGTTTGCCCCCAACCTGATGAAGCCTAACAAGAGCATTGAGGAGTGCGTAACCTACATTCTGAACGAGGTGCAGAAAAGTGGTTGCAACGGATTTGATGATGATGAAATCTACTCAATGGCAGTGCACTATTACGATGAGGATGATATAGAGGTGGGTAAGGCTACCAACTGCCGAGTAATGGTCAATCACTTTGTGGTACTCACGGATGAAGAGAAAGCCGAAGCACGGCAGGAAGCCATCAGGCAGTACCAACGTGAGGAACTCGCCAAGATACAGAGCCGTAACGCACGGATGAAAAAGACCGAGAGCGCAACAGTCCAAGAACAACCCTCCCTATTCAATTTTTAAGCCTATGAAACCGAGAAACAAATATGAGAAGGCAGTCCTTGCCGAGAGCAGAAACCTTCGCCCCATAACCAAGACGCAGACCAAGTGGGCTTTCCGTGAGTGCATAGACCACTTCGCCTACCGCTTGCCCAAAGGTCGCACCACTTGTATGGATTGTGGACATACTTGGACAATGGAAAAGCCTGCCGAAACTTGCACTTGCCCTCATTGCAGGGCAAGGTTGCAGGTCAAAGATACCTTTGAGCGTAAATTGCAGCAGAAGCAGTATTTCACCATACTTATCACCTGCGGAGAGTATCAAGTATTGCGTATGTTCCTACTTATTGTGAGCATGGAGAAAGACTATAAGGCACAGACGTCAGTTATCGAGATTGGGCAATATTGGTGGAATATGCAGGGACGAAAAGCTGTAATTGCCATACAAAGGGTATTAGGACACTATGTGGATACCTTCTCCTATTATAGTCCTATGGCGATACGAAAAGACAATGAAGCCTATCGGCATGTTGCCTATTCGCAGATATACCCCAAGTTCAAGGTTACGGAAACACTCAGAAGAAATGGTTTCAAGGATGATTTTTACGGCATTGCTCCGACAACACTCATTCCTGCATTGCTTTCTGACAGCCGTGCTGAAACGTTGATGAAGGCAGGACGCATCGACCATTTACGCTACTTTCTCAACAATCCCCGAAACTTCGACAATTATTGGCAGTCCTACAAGATTGCAGTCCGCAACGGATATGAGATAACCGACATTTCCCTATGGTGCGACTATGTGAATATGCTTGGCAGATTGGGCAGGGACATTCACAGCCCAAAGTATCTTTGCCCTGCCGACCTCAAGACAGAGCACGACCGCAGGCATACGGAACTGATTACACAAAGAGAAAAGGAGGAACTTGCCAAGAAACGGCAAAAGGCAATGGAAGATGAAAAGCGTTTCCGAGAACTCAAATCCAAGTTCTTCGGCATCAGTTTCACGGACGGCACGATACAAGTCCATGTATTGGAGAGCGTGCAGGAGCATTTGGAAGAAGGGACATCAATGCACCATTGCGTGTTTTCCAACGCCTATTACCTCAAGGAGGACTCCCTTATCCTCTCCGCCACTATTGGGAGCAGACGGATAGAGACGATTGAGGTATCTCTGAAAACGCTGGAAGTGGTGCAAAGTCGTGGCGTGTGCAACAAGAATACAGAATACCACGAGCAGATTGTAAACCTTGTCAATGCCAACCGCAAATTGATAAGGCAGAGAATGAGAGCGACAGCATAAGCAATAATCGTAAAAAAATCACTGAATATGAAAGCAGAAATAGAAAGCATCGTATGCAACTGGGCGGACGAGATACCCCATATTCTTATAAGGGTAATCAATGCCATTACTCTATCCGCCAATGAAGAGGAACTGAGGGCAGCCGTCAAGCGGATAGCCGAAGAAACGGAACTTGACAAGTTCTTTGCCTATGGTTACGGCACGCATCATTTTTGGCTTACCCACCGCAGGTTATCAAATGGCGAGCCGATGGAACACAGATTACTAATTGCTGAATTTTGAAAATATGAAGAAGAAAGTTTACAGAGTACGGACGCAGTACATTTTCGGGGGGAGTGTTTGAAGTGGTTGCCGAGAACAGAGGGGACGCACGGCAAAAGGTCATTCAGAATTGCGGATTGGTGATGGGTGGGAATATTCACAGCACCCTGCCCGATGAGGAAGTGAATTGGGCTTTCTCCACCCACCCTGAAGTAAGGACGGGACGGATAACCATTCAAGAAGAACGGACAGAGTAAAGCGGTCGGCAGATTTGCCGACCGCTCCTTTCTTTCGTGAGCATCGGGCGGACAAAGAAAGGAGCAAAGAAACCCCGATGAAAAATATTTCGTTACTTTTGACAGTGGGTTGAGACGGTTCAAAAGTAACAAAAAGCCAATGCAAACTATTCTTTATGGAATGATAGCCTCATCAAGAGAATAAAAATATCAACTTCGGATGCTGCTTCGGTATTGTTTTTTCGCTTATTGTTTTATCCTAATGGCACTGCCCACGGCCTTGTCTCCGACCTTGACCAGCTCGTACTTTCCCAATTTGACATAAAGCTGTCCGAGCGTCTTGCAGCCGTAACGCCTGATTTTATACTTGGGCATCAACTTTTTCAGTTCTCCACCGATGAGCGAAAGCGTTACGGTATCCTCCCCCTTGCAAGCTGCCTCGAAAGCCTTGTCAAACAAGGTGCGGTCTCTTTCTATGAAGTAGTCAGGTGTGTTGTTGTTTGGTCGGACAGGCTCTGCCTTGTCCGAAAAGCGGAACTCATGGCAAGCGTTCTGTAGCGCAACAGGCGTTTTTCGTTCCCCATAGCCCAATACCAATAACCCCTCTTCCCTTATCCTCTGGGCAAGCAAGGTATAGTCACTGTCACTGGAAACGATACAGAAGCCCTTCACGGTTTTGCCGTGAAGCAAGTCCATCGCGTCGATAGCCAATGCCATATCCGTCGTATTCTTTACTCCGACATAGGAAAGTGCTTCCACCGGGCGGAAAGAATGCGCTGTCGCTTCCTCTTTCCATCGCTTCATCTCAGGCTTTGCCCAATCTGCATAGATACGCCGGACAATGGGATTGCCATACAGGGAAACGAAAGACATGATGTCACCGAGTTTGTCGGACGACATATTATCCCCGTCTATGAGAACGGCAATGGCAGGCTGTTCCTGCTGTACAGGTTGCTTATCAGTCATATCGTTGCAAAGGTAATGTTTTTAACGCCTATCAAAGAATGAATGACGGATTTTCTTTTCAATTTGGTAGAAACTCATTCCCTTGCGATTGTCATTTCGCAAGAGAATGAGTCTTTAAGGAAGATAGAACAGGGCAAATTCAATTCGTCTGCGCTTCACCAATCCACGCAATACCTTTCCCCTGTATCGGCAGAACGAGACATACTCCCGATAATAGTTCCTATCTCCAGCCTCTATCTTTTTCAGCAATTGGCTCTTTGAGTGCTTGCCATAACCAAGCAATCTCCCCACGCCCACATTTTAGGCAAGTAAGGTCAGTAGCA
>JALFTM010000052.1 GCA_022788345.1 Bacteroidales bacterium | reverse complement strand
GATATGATGGATGGCCAGTTTGTCCCTAATTTGACATTTGGGATAGATGCTCTCTTGGCGATACGTCGTGCCACAAAACTGCCCATGGACATTCACCTTTTGATGAATCATCCGCATACTATTATTCGCTCTATAGACATTCAGCCAGGAGAAATTGTATCTATTCATGCCGAGTGTAAGGATAAAATTATAGAACATGCTGGTTATGTGAAGCTGAAAGGCGGATTGTTTGGTTTGGTACTTAATCCAACAACAAAAATTGAAGAAGTTCAGAAATACTTGCCTTATATAGACGTGATTACACTCATGTTAATTGTACCTGGATTTGCAGGATCAACAATGCTCCATGGTATCATGGAGAAGGTGGCATATACGCGTGCTTTCTTGGATAAGCGCAATTATGAACACATTCAAATATCCGTCGATGGTAGTGTGAGTAAAGAGCGAGCACAATATATGGCAGGGCTTGGTGCCAATATCTTTGTTGGTGGTACAGCAGGTGTGTTTATTAAAGGTCGTCAGATAGAAGAAACTATTCCTGAGTTTTATCAAGCATTGGAAATATAAATAAATTTTGAGGAGGTGGGCATTGTGTCTGCCTCCTTTTTCTTATCTTTGAGGCGAACATTAACAGTTCGGCTTCACACTCTAATATAAAGTTCGTATGTCTATTTTAGAAAATAGAAGTTTAGTGACAATTGCTAATCTTTCAAAAGAAAAAATACTGCAACTCATTGAAATGGCAAAAGAGTTTGAGCGCTTCCCTAATCGCAAGATATTGGAGGGGCGCATTATTGCCACCCTTTTCTTTGAGCCTTCGACACGTACACGTCTTTCTTTTGAGACAGCGGCCAATCGATTAGGCGGGAAGGTAATAGGTTTTACAGATCCGAAGGTTACGAGTTCAACGAAAGGGGAAACATTAAAAGACACGATAAGAATGGTGGCGGGATATGCAGACTTGATTGTGATGCGCCACTTTTTGGAAGGAGCTGCTCGATATGCTTCGGAGGTGAGTCCTGTGCCAGTTATCAACGCTGGAGATGGGGCTAATCAGCACCCAACTCAAACTATGTTAGACCTTTACTCTATATATAAGACACAAGGAACATTAGAGAATCTTACGATACACCTTGTTGGTGATCTTAAGTATGGACGAACAGTACATTCTTTATTGATGGCAATGCGTCACTTTAATCCAACCTTCCACTTTATCGCCCCGACAGAACTGGCAATGCCTGAAGAGTATAAAGAGTATTGTCAGCTTCATAAAATCAAGTATATAGAACACAATGATTTTGATGAAAATATCATTGCACAAGCAGATGTTTTATACATGACGCGCGTACAGCGCGAACGCTTCACCGATTTGATGGAATATGAGCGGGTAAAGAATACCTATATTCTTCGCAGAGAGATGTTGCATAAGGCGAAAGAGAATCTTCGCATATTGCATCCTCTACCTCGTGTAAATGAAATTTCTTACGATGTAGATGACAGCCCTCATGCCTACTACTTCCAGCAAGCTCAAAATGGATTGTACGCTCGTGAAGCTATCATTTGTGATGCGTTAGGATATAGCCTTGAGGATGTGAAAAATGATACCACTATCTTGTCATTTCCCACTAAGTGAATTGATTTTATGAAAAAGAAAGAGTTGCTTGTTGCTGCCATTGAGAATGGCACAGTTGTAGATCACATCCCATCAGAAAAGTTGTTTGATGTCGTATCATTGTTGCGCCTCAACGAATTACAAAGCGCAGTCATGATTGGTTATCGCTTGGGAAGCAGTAAGTATGGCAATAAGAGTATCATTAAAATTGCAGATAAATTCTTTAGTGATGCAGAGTTAAACAAACTCTCTGTTGTAGCTCCGAATGTGAGCCTATCTGTGATAAAAGACTTTGAGGTGGTAGAGAAACGATCTGTATCAATGCCCAGCGAATTGCGCGACATTGTTCGTTGTGCAAATCCTCAATGTATCTGCAATAATGAGCCAATGGAAACTTTATTTCATGTTTTAGATAGCAAAGAGCTTGGCACGATGGTTTGCCACTATTGTGAGAAAGAACAGTCACTATCTACAGTACAACTGATAGATCATCGATAATTAAATTTAATTACTTATATACTTAACAGATTATGAAAAGAGATAACTTAGTGTTCTCTTTGATTGAAGAAGAGAATTTGCGTCAACATCACGGAATAGAGTTGATTGCTTCTGAAAACTTTGTTAGCGAACAAGTCATGCAAGCTATGGGTTCGTGCTTGACCAATAAGTATGCCGAGGGCTATCCTGGTCATCGCTACTATGGAGGTTGTCAGGTAGTAGACAAGATTGAACAGTTGGCAATTGATCGTATCAAAGAGCTTTTTGGCGCAGAATATGCCAATGTACAACCCCATTCTGGTGCACAAGCCAATGCCGCAGTGTTCCTTGCCTGTCTCAATGCTGGTGATACTTTCATGGGGCTCAATCTTGATCATGGTGGTCACCTGTCTCATGGTTCTGCTGTTAATACCTCAGGTATCCTCTACAACCCCATTGGCTATGATTTGGACGAAGCCAGTGGGCGTATCGACTATGATGCCATGGAACAAAAAGCGCTTCAGCATAAGCCAAAGCTCATCATTGGCGGTGGTTCTGCATATAGCCGAGAATGGGATTATGCCCGCATGAGAAAAATTGCTGATGCAGTAGGTGCTATATTCATGGTGGACATGGCTCACCCTGCTGGACTTATTGCGGCAGGTCTGTTGGAAAACCCTGTTAAATACGCTCATATTGTTACGTCGACCACACACAAAACCCTAAGAGGACCTCGTGGCGGTATTATCCTTATGGGCAAAGATTTTCCTAATCCTTGGGGAAAAACAACGAAGAAAGGAGAGGTGCGTATGATGAGCTCTTTGCTTGATAGTGCCGTGTTCCCAGGTCAACAAGGTGGACCACTGGAACATGTCATTGCTGCCAAAGCTGTTGCCTTTGGCGAAGCACTTACTCCAGAATTCAAGGACTGGGCATTACAAGTGAAGAAAAATGCCGCAGTTTTAGCCGAAGAACTGATACGTCGTGGCTTCCATATCGTTAGTGGTGGCACAGACAATCATAGTATGTTGGTTGATTTGCGCACAAAGTATCCCGACTTGACGGGTAAGGTAGCAGAGCGTGCCCTTGTTGCGGCAGACATCACTGTTAATAAGAACATGGTACCTTTCGATACACGCAGTGCTTTCCAAACTTCGGGCATCCGACTTGGTACACCCGCAATTACAACTCGTGGTGCTAAGGAAGATCTAATGGTAAAAATTGCCGAACTTATAGAGCGCGTGCTTGATGCTCCAGAAGATGAAGCCGTTATTGCAACTGTTCGTGGAGAGGTGAATGAAATCATGAGCAATTATCCCATATTCGCCACTCCTGTAGAATAAAACGTGTTGAACGGGCCGTTTTCAATTCTGTGTTGAAAAAGCTTAAGTCCCCTCAGCACAGCTGATTTAATTCTCCCATTCAGGCTATATCGTTTGAATGGGAGAATTATATTGCCCTTTTATGTTTCCAAAGGAATAACTGATAGAAGCTACCCTAAAACAGATAGCGCAAGCCGTTAATCCTGTTAGCGCATGAAGAAAATTTTGTTAGCGCAACCTGTTAACTTCATTGGCGCATGGCGAAAGTATGTTGTGATATAGCCAGACTTAGACTATTCAATAGCATAAGTGTATCTGTAGATATAAATCAAAATGTTTGAAGTCTAAGGAGTTTATGTGCATCGGAATTAGTAAATTTGCCTTATCAATGGAATTAAGTAGAACCCCATCGCTCTCAACCGATTGATCTGTTGAAATTTACTGATAACATTCATCGGTTCAAACAACATTCTCTTATAACAGCAAATCCCTACATGCTCGAACGCCACATAGTTCTTGACGGAACAGACCCAGCCATTTTTTATGGTGTAAACAATGCCAATTTGAGGATGCTCAAAGCTCTCTTTCCTAAAATTCGCATCATTGCGCGTGACAATATTATTAAGGTTATTGGAGATGAGATAGAGATTGTTGCATTTGAGGAATACTGCCAACGTTTAGAACGGCATGCAGTGTTGTTCAATCAGCTGACCGAAGAGGATATTTTGTCCATTATCAAAGGACAAGGAAAGGAGACCGAGCGTTTAGAAAGCGTAATCGTTTACAGTACGGGTGGCAAACCGATTGCACCTCGTAGTGACAACCAACGACGCATCGTTGAGTCTTGGCAAAAGGACGATATGATATTTGCGATAGGACCTGCAGGTTCGGGAAAAACTTATATTGCCATCGCATTGGCTGTACGCGCTCTAAAGAATAAGGAAATTCGTAAAATCATTCTTTCACGTCCAGCCGTTGAAGCTGGCGAAAAACTGGGTTTTTTACCGGGTGATATGAAAGACAAAGTAGATCCTTATCTTCAACCGCTTTACGATGCTTTACAGGAAATGATTCCTGCCAGTAAGTTGCAAGAATACATAGAAACTAATGTCATTCAAATAGCACCATTAGCTTTCATGCGTGGGCGTACCCTTAATGATGCCGTTGTAATTCTTGATGAAGCACAAAACACTACGGCTGCACAACTGAAGATGTTCTTGACGCGCATGGGTACAAATACAAAAATGCTCATCACGGGCGACTACACACAGATAGACCTGCCTCCTTCACAACGATCAGGTTTGGTGGAAGCGCTTCGCATTCTTAAAAACATTCCAGGTATCTCGTTCATAGAGATGGGTCGCGAAGATATCGTAAGGCATCGTTTAGTCAGTCGCATTGTAGCAGCTTATGAAAAGGAGGAAGCCCGACAGAAACAAGAAAAGAATGCCGATACAGGCACAATTTCTATAAAAAGAAAAGAGAACAATTCTACTCACCTATAAACTCAAGCAATATGTTCGCATTGACTCACACCTCATTTCAGTTCGACAACCAAAAGAGTGTTTATCATGGAAAAGTACGTGATGTTTACAGCATTGGTGACGACCGCCTTATAATGGTTGCAACAGATCGTATTTCAGCTTTTGATGTAGTACT
>JALFTM010000051.1 GCA_022788345.1 Bacteroidales bacterium | reverse complement strand
TAAGCACCGCTGGTGTGTTTTAAGCCACTGTTAAGCTTGGAGGAAGCGGCGTGAGTTTTTAATCAGCTGTCGCACTTCACGGGCCAGTTGTTCCGATTCTTGCAACGTATGAAGCAAGAGAGCCGTAGTGTTGAGATTCAGCGAAGTGTCCTTGACATTCTGCTCAATCTCGTGACGGAAGTCGGTCAATTCGTTGCGCAACTCGCTGCAACGGATGACATAAGGTTCATTGGCAAGGAAGTTATCCGTCTCAAGGTTCTGCGCAATGGCGCGCATCGCAGTCGTGAGTTCGTCCATGATCTTGGCATAGCGTGCCCCTTGTTTAGG
The DNA here is from genome assembly GCA_022788345.1 of Bacteroidales bacterium. Classification (GTDB taxonomy): domain Bacteria; phylum Bacteroidota; class Bacteroidia; order Bacteroidales; family Bacteroidaceae; genus Alloprevotella. Next base: position 2,902 of record JALFTM010000051.1, on the reverse strand, counting down.
GTCGATGGGCGTAAAGTCATTGTCCACGTGCTCAAAGCCTGCCGATGAGATGCGTTGCAAACCATAATAAATCTGTCGCAGATAGTTGTGCACCAAGTTGAAAGGAGTGCTCAAACGAACGGCATCCACAACGGGAGTGCGACGGAGGCATATCGTTTCACGGCGCATGAGGCTCTTGAGATGCTCTTTCGTATTGCGGAGGTCATTGTTGGCGCGACGCAAAGTGCGCAGCTCATAGGCCGTGAGACCTTGGGAAAGCTTGTCGAGAATGTCGGCAAAGCTCTTGATTTCGTCCGATACGGCCAAAGACAAATGGCGTTTGAGCATCGGCGTTACGGCTTCCGCATCACGCAACATGAGCATATCGTAGAAAAGACGGTCGCCCTCGCTTTCTCCCACAACTTTCTTTGCTGCCACATCTTTGAACTGATTGTAGATCAAGAAGACAATAGCAACAATCACAATGACGAAGATGGCGACATTGCCCCCGAAATACATCACTAATGCCACAACGAAGCAGGCGGTGAAGGCCACTGCCGCTGTCACGAACCAACCACCGATAACAGTGAGTACGCCTGTGATGCGGAAAACGGCACTTTCACGGCTCCAAGCACGGTCGGCCAATGACGATCCCATCGCAACCATGAAAGTCACATAGGTTGTAGAAAGTGGCAATTTCAAACTCGTTCCCAAGGCGATAAGCAAAGAGGCTACAACAAGGTTGACACTGGCACGCACGAGGTCGAAAGAAGCCCCCGATGGGTCTGGTTCAAGTGGTTTTTGAAAACGGGTGTCGATGGCACGGCGGATGCGACCGGGAACAATAGAGCTGGTCGTATTGCCCAAAGAACGGCTCCAACGCACAATGGAACGTGCCACCTTCGATGAACCGAACATCTCGTCGCCCTCGCTTTGGCGCGCAAGGTCCACTTCGGTTTTCATCACCGTATGCGCTTTCTTTGAAAAAGTGATAGAGAGCACCATAACAACACCTGCACCTAAAAGATAGACGAAAGGCGTAGACGCAGGCTCATTAAGAGCCGACATCAAATAGGTGTTTGGGTCTGTGCCATTGGCAACAAAGTCTTGATAGGCCGAAAGTCCTGCAAGAGGTACACCGATGAAGTTCACCAAGTCGTTGCCTGAGAAAGCCATGGCCAACGAGAATGTGCCTGTAAGAACGATGACTTTGAAAACATTCACCTTCAGAGCGTGCAATAGCTGAGAGAGGAGAGTGAAAAAAAGGAAGCAACCACCGAGGATGAACAAGATGTTGCTTTTGATGGAGTCCATCAGTTCGGGGGTCATGAAACTCAAGTCCTTCATACCCTTATAGAGCATGAAATAGAGGATACAGGTGATGGCAAAACCTCCGAAGAGACCAATTTTCCACGTTAGGTTCTTCTTGTAGTTAAAGCTGAAGATGATGCGTGCAATATACTGCGCAACTGTACCAACCACAAGGGCGATGCCCACCGACACGAAGATGGCCAGAATTACCGACAAGGCTTTTCCTCCATTGATGTATTCAGTGAAATAATGCCCACCATTGACCATATTGACAAGTGCCAATGCCAGCGCACTCCCCAAAAGGTTGAATACCATTGACACGGTAGTTGAAGTGGGCAAACCCAGCGAATTGAACACATCCAACAACAGCACATCGGTCACCATCACTGCGAGGAAAATGATCATCACCTCGTGAAAGTTAAAATCCGAAGGGTCGAAGATGCCGTTGCGGGCAATTTCCATCATGCCGTTACTCATGATTGCACCGCAAAAGATACCAACAGCGGCCACCAGCGCAACAGTGCGGAAACGAGCCGCCCGTGAGCCAATGGCCGAGTTCATGAAGTTGACGGCATCATTACTGACACCTACATAGAGGTCAAAGGCCGCCAAAAGGCAGAGGAAGACCACCATTCCAGGATAAATCCATTCCATAATTGTAGAAATACTAAATGATAATGTAGCTTTGATTTCTGTGAGCAAAGTTAAGGAGGAGTTTTTGAAAATAGGCCATTTCTTTTTAGAAAATATAGGAGTCAGTGTGTTTTCTTTGTTGTATCTTTGCAAATTAAATGAATGGATGTCGGTTTGTCTCTTCTTTTTCCTTGTTGCAGCGTGCGATGCAATGGGCTTGACGGAGTAGCAAGTACAAGGAAACACCTTGTCGGCGTCTCATGAAAAGACGATTTGAACAACCTAAAGGGCGAAGCGGTTCTATTTGACCGCTTCGCCCTTTAGGTTGTCGCAAAGCATTGCAATTCTTACTATGTTTGCTTGAAAATCAAAGTAGCACCCCCCATTTATTCTCCCCAACAAGATGTTCTAAATACAGCGGAAGCTATCTCATAAACGTTAGCAATAGTGTCAAACGTAGGGATAAAAAACTTCTCCGCGCCTTTGCCAGACACGGAGAAGCTCAATAAATAGTGTACGTATAGCCGAAGCTTATTGCAGAACGTAGCGAACAGGAATCTTGTAAGCTACAGGCACTGTACGGCCCTGCATACGAGCAGGTGTAAAGCGTGGGAGCGATTTGATTACACGTATCGCCTCACGGTCACATTCCTTGGACAAAGACTTAATCACGGTTACATTACCGATAGAACCGTCTTTCTCTACAACGAATTTCACCATTACAGTACCCTGCAAGTCTTGCTCCAACGCAATAGAAGGATACTTCACGTTCTTAGCTACGTAAGCGATGAGGGCAGATTCGCCACCGGGGAATTGAGCAGGTTGCTCTACGATTTCATTGTCGAGAATTTCCTCTTTCTTTGGAGGCACTGTGGAGCCACCAGTAGCTTGGTTCTCTTTCAAGTCGTCGATATTGATGCCACCTTTGGCGTCACCAGCGTAAGTCTGAGAGGCGATGGCGAAGTTACTCTTCGTCACT
>JALFTM010000050.1 GCA_022788345.1 Bacteroidales bacterium | reverse complement strand
CTCCTCTCCACCGTAGACCCCACACTGGCCTACGATCTCTTAGAACAAGACATTTATTATCTATAAATTCAACATACATTCTATGATCAAGAATGAAAAAATCCCTGAAGCCGAGTTCATGGCTGAACGTGCCGAAGTGCTTCAACACTGGCCAACGGGTAAGGGCGTAGACTTCCAAGAAGCGGTGGACTATCAGCTCTCGATCGAAAAACGCAAACGCTTTGGCGTCAAACTCGAAGCGGCGCAGAAGGAGGGCTACACACTGATACAGCCCCGTGCAGGCGTGGCGCTTTATCAAGAACAAATCGAACTGCTCCAATATCTCGAACGCGAAGGTGGCGCAGACCTCCTGCCCTCGACCGTGGATAGCTACACCCGTCTCAATCGCTACGAAGAGGTGGAAATAGGCATCGAGAAAAGTAAACTCTCTGGCAGAAGCATGCTCAACGGCTTCCCAATTGTCAATTATGGCGTGCAGATTTGTCGGGCAGTGACGAGTTCGCTCAAAAGTCCTGTGCAAGTGCGCCACGGCACGCCCGACGCCCGATTGCTCACCGAGATTTCCATTGCAGGTGGCTTCACCTCCTACGAAGGAGGGGGCATCTCCTACAACGTGCCCTATTCCAAAAACCACTCCATCGAGAAAGTCATCCGCCACTGGCAATATACCGACCGCCTTGTAGGGCTGTATGAAGAAGCTGGCGTATCCATCAATCGCGAACCTTTCGGACCGCTCACAGGCACACTCATACCGCCCTGTATCTCCAACGCCGTGGCCATCATCGAGGCCATCCTTGCTGCGACACAAGGCGTAAAGGACATTACTGTGGGCTATGGCCAGTGTGGCAACCTGATACAGGACATCGCAGCCATGCGCGCCTTGGAGCGACAAACGCACCACTATCTGCACAAGTTCGAGATGGACGATGTGCGTGTGTCCACAGTGTTCCACCAATGGATGGGCGGTTTCCCTGAAGACGAGTCAAAGGCCTATGGTGTGATCTCTTGGGGAGCAGCCGCTGCCGCCCTGTCCAAGGCCACAAAAGTCATCGTCAAGACACCTCACGAAGCCTTTGGCGTGCCCACGAAAGAGGCCAACGCCTGCGGTTTGAGAGACACCAAACAGGTCATCTCCATGTTGCGCGACCAAGATTTGCGCCAAATCCCTGAAGTGGTGCGAGAGAGTGAAATTATAGAAGCCGAAGTGACGTGTATCCTCGACCGTGTGGAACGCCTCGGCAAGGGCGATTTTGCCCTCGGTGCTGTGGCCGCCTTTGAAGCTGGCGTGCTCGATGTGCCCTTTGCTCCCAACCGCAACAACAAAGGCCACGTGCTCCCAGCGCGCGACAACAACGGGGCGGTGCGCATCCTTGAGATGGGCAACCTCCCTTTCAGCGCAGATCTGCGCGACTTCCACCGCATGAAACTCGAAGAGCGGGCGTTGAAAGAAAAACGTCCCGTGTCTATGCAAATGGTCATCGACGATGTCTATGCCATCGAAAAAGGGCGTCTCGTTGGTCGGCCAGAACAACAAGGACTGTCCATTTAATATCACCCACTAAACCCCTTGCGTTATGAAAATCAAGAAAGTAGTTTGTGCCGCAGGAAAGACAGGTTTTTTCTTCGACGACCAAAAAGCCATCAAGGCAGGTGCACGCAACGATGGCAACTTCTATACTGGCGAACCGCTCACACCCGGCTTCTCCGCCGTTCGACAAACGGGTGAAAGTATTTCTGTCCTCTTCATCTTGGAAGACGGGCAGGTGGCACATGGCGACTGTGCCGCTGTGCAATACTCTGGTGCTGGCGGTCGCGATCCGCTTTTCTTGGCCGAGCAGTTCATCCCCATCATTGAGCACGACATTGCTCCGTTGTATGAAGGCCGTGAAGTGACCTCGTTTCGCGAATTGGCCGACCTCGTGGACAAAGCTATAAATCCTGCCACTGGCAAACCCTATCACACAGCCTTGCGCTACGGCATCACACAAACCTGCTTGGACGCCGTGGCCAAAGCCACGCACCGCCTCATGGCCGATGTGGTGGCTGAAGAATATGGCACAACAGTGAGCGAAACGATGATTCCCATCTTCATGCAGAGCGGTGACGACCGCTATCTCAACGCCGATAAGATGATCATGAAAGGAGCTGCCGTACTGCCTCATGCGCTTTTCAACCACGTTGAAGACAAGGTGGGCTTGCAAGGAGAGAAGATACACGACTACCTCGTGTGGCTACGCAACCGGGTGTTGGACCACAAGCCGTTTGAAGCCTACATGCCTATCTTCCACATTGATGTGTACGGCACTTTGGGCATCATCTTCCACAACGATGCAAACCGCATTGCCACCTACATCGCCGAGCTGGCCAAGGCCGCACATCCTTTCCATCTCCGTGTTGAAGGACCTGTGGATATGGGCGAGAAAGGAGCGCAAATCGAAGCTCTGGCCGCCATCCGTCGTGAATTGGAAGCCCTTGGTTCGGATGCCGAAATCGTGGCCGATGAATGGTGCAACACCTTGGAAGACATCCGCGACTTTACGGATGCCAAGGCAGGCCACATGGCGCAAATCAAGACACCTGACCTTGGCGGTGTAAACAATGCCATAGAAGCCGTACTCTATTGCAAACAACACGGCATGGGAGCATATCTTGGAGGCACATGCAACGAAACCAATCGCTCGGCCGAAGTGTGTGCCCACATCGCCATGGCCACCCAACCCGTGCAATACCTTGCCAAACCCGGCATGGGAGTGGACGAAGGCTACATGATTGTATTTAACGAAATGAGCCGCATCTTGGCGTTGCGGCATCTATAATGGGGATAGCGTTTATGAAACACATCAAAGTACTTTCGCCCACGGCTATTCTGGGCTATGGATTTCCCGAAGATTCGTTCCGTGAAGGCATGCGCCGAAAACCCGATGTGATTGCCTGCGATGCGGGATCTACAGACCCCGGTCCTTACTACCTTGGCGCAGGCATCTCGTTCACCGACCGCAACGCTGTCAAACGCGACTTGGCACTCATCCTCCCTGCAGCCATCGAAGCTGGCATCCCCGTCGTTATCGGTACGGCAGGCGGTAGTGGCGCAAAGCCTCACGTAGCCGTCACTGTGGACATCGTTCGTGAAATAGCCCACGAACAAAATCTTCATTTCCAACTTGCTGTCATCCACTCCGACTTCTCGGCCGAGAGTGTCAAAACAGCACGCAAAGAAGGACGTCTATCGCCCCTTGGCCCTGCGCAGGAGGTAAACGACGCAGACATAGAGGCTTGCACACACATCGTTGGGCAAATGGGCGAAGAGCCATTCATCAAAGCTTTGGACGAAGGCGCACAAGTCATTCTTGCAGGCCGCTCCTACGACCCAGCAGAGTTTGCCGCTGTGCCCATCCGTGCAGGTTTTGACCGTGCCTTGGCCACACACATGGGCAAAATCCTCGAATGTGCCGCCATCACCGCCCTCCCCGGTAGCGGTAGCGACTGCATGTTCGGCACGCTCTATGAAGACCACTTCGTGCTCGAACCCCTCTCGCCACAACGACAATGCACTACGCTATCCGTGGCCGCCCACTCGCTCTATGAAAAGAGCGATCCCTACCATCTTCCCGGCCCCGGAGGGGCTATCGACCTGCACAACACGCAATTTGAACAGCTGGATGAACGACGGGTCAAAGTATCTGGCACACGCTGGGTGGCAACCGACAACTATTGCGTCAAACTCGAAGGCGCACGCCCTGTGGGCTATCGCACCATCTCGCCTGCCGCCACACACGACCCTGTAATGATTGCCCAAATCGACCACATCGTCGAACAGGTGCGCCTGCGGGTCGATGACAACTTCCGAGAGGCTAATTTTGGCGACTATTTCCTCGACTTCAAAATCTACGGCAAACAAGGCGTCATGCGCCTATTTCCCAACACCCCCGCCTCACAGAGCGACGAATTGATGATTATCATTGAAGCCGTGGCAAAAACTCAAGAAGCAGCCAACACGCTTTGCAGTTTTGCGCGTAGCACCTTGCTTCACTATGGCTACGAAGGGCGCATCTCTACGGCAGGCAACCTCGCCTTCCCCTTTTCGCCCTCCGACTGCAAGATGGGCGTAGTCTATGAGTTTGGCCTTTAC
>JALFTM010000049.1 GCA_022788345.1 Bacteroidales bacterium | reverse complement strand
TTGAAAGAGCGTCGGGTGATTTGACGATGGTCATCGCTCAATTGTGTATAATACTCGCCTTGCTTAGTTGGGCGCATACCATACACGGCATCAGGACTATATGCTCCTGAGGTAATGTCTTCCAGCGTGAGACCCTCACTTTGCGAAAAGGCGATAGAAGAGCCACCTAAAAGCGAGGCGATGAAAAGCACGTATTTCTTCATATTTGGGCAAATGAAATTTTCTCGTCAAAGATATGAAAAAAACTTGAGTTAAGGGCTGTTTTTTCACAAACTGACAAGGCTATGTTACAAAACAGAGGAATTACTTCTCTCATCGTATCAATGAAAGAGGTTGTCTGTATTCCCAACAAACAACCTCTTTTTAATTAAAAAATGAAATCATGAAAAGTTGTCGCGAAGAGGGACACTCTTTGAAGAACAACTCTCTTTGTTTAGAAAACAACAAAGGAAAAGCCACCTTTCCAAGGCATCCCTTTGCGGGCACTTTGCATATAGCGACGCTCTGAAAGCTCGCCGTTGAAGCCAATGCTGTCGGGAAGCCCCCACCAAGGTTCAACGCAAACAAAAGGTGCTTTTTGCCCTTGTGGCACCCAAATCAGTGTGGCAGGAGAGGGACATTTGACGGCAACAATAGGCCGATGCTTGCTATCGAAAAGGCTTACAAAGTCCACATCGTGCTCTTCGAAAATCAATGCCTCATTCGCAAAAGTTTCTACTGTGACAGGAATAAAACCATCCTCCATAACAGGGATTTCGTAATGGTCAGCCTCCATGCAGCCTCCTTCGCCTGCACGCAAAATGTGTTTGGCCTTACCTTCAATACGGACCATACCATAATTGTCAAGGTCGTCCTCATAAGTGCGAACATTGAACCCCGGATGTCCACCGATTTGGAAGAGCATTTCTTCTTCGCCTAAGTTTTCGACTTTAAAGTCGACCAGCACTTCGCGCTCTTTCAGAGTATAAGTGACTTGTAGGCGGAAAGGGAAAGGATATACGGACAAGTCATCTGCTGTACTTTCATAAATCAAAACCGCCATGTCTGCTTCCTGCCGACTTGTTGTCCAAAGGCGGTGACGTACAAAGCCGTGCAACGACTGTTCAAATTGCTTCCCTTGGTGGCGGAAGCATCCTTGCCAATAGCGCCCTGTGTTAGGGAAAAGAATAGGAGCAGTGCCATTCCAAAACTCCTCGTCTCCTTGCCACAAAATCTCTCGCTGCGTGGCAAGCTCAACCAAACTCTTCATTTCTGCGCCCTCCTCTGCGATGGTAAGGCGCAAGTGCGTATTTTCGATAGTAATCATATCGTATAGATGTATGTATGTTTCGTTTGCAAACATACAAAAAAGATTTCGTCCAACGCCTCATGGAGGCAAAAATCCTTCCTGCGCTTCCCGTAAATTCTTCCTGCGCTTCCCGTAAAAAATCCAAGCCTTGGAGAATTTGCTTCATGCGTATCCTTTTTTGATAAAAGCTGAATAAAGGCTGACAATTCCCATACTATTAGCTTTGTCCTTGTCACAAGCCAATACACTTTATGCCAAGTATAGAATTTTAGCTACATACACAAAAATAATCCGCAGACTATTTGGTTGGTCTGCGGATTGTTTTTATCTTTGTGTCGTGGAGTATAAACCACTGCAAGTTGCCCGCGAAGTAACAAAACCTTAGCCAAGGATTTGTCCTTGGCTATTGTATTTATATAACCTCCCATCTACTACAAAATGAACTTCTTCTTGCTTATAGTATGGGTTTCTAAAAATCTTGCTTACTAAACGAGGCAAAGCATCGGTATGGATTATGCAATGATCATCGGTATGCAAGCGACACCACCTTGAGCCGACGCTTGATTTGCATTTTTGATAATTTTGCTTATTGAAAATGGTGATTTTACATCAATCCATCCACCGCTTACATTGAGGTCAGGGTTCGATTTATCGGGCAAGTTGAAACGCCTGCGGATATCTGTCTCACTCGAATGGATTTCGGGCATTATGAGGACTCGTTTCTTTTCTTCTGCATACAAAGCCGCAGTTGTCAGTACACGCTCGTAATCTTCAGACATTTTATCCTTTAATTGATGTCTAAGAACTACGCCTCCTTCGACTTCGTAAACCTTATCAAATTGCTCTTCGATAGGCTTTCTGTAGACCCCTCTCTTCTCTTCGATTGTTGGCTTATGTCTCTTCTTTGCCTGCTCTTTTTCGTTCTCTTGATAGCACTTCTTTAGCTCTACACATGCACGGCAGAGTTGGCGGTGAGGAGACCACGCAAGATTACCTTTAGCAACCTTGCACCCCTTGCAGTCCTTAATGGTGTAAGGGTTGTAGTCGGGTATCGCCTTTTTCTCCTTTCCTGCGTTAAATCTGAACATCCCCTTGGGGTCTTTGGCGGAGGATGTCTCGGCACGAGCGTTGGCTTCATTAAGGTCTGTTTCGGGGTGTTTCCCTTTGCGTACCTGAACGACCGAACAGCGACAATTCCAGCCATTGGGCGGAAAATGCTCATCCCAAAAAGAGGAGGATAGAGGGAGTGTTACCCGATTGAGCGAGGCATGCTCTTGGCGCACTCGTTCATCTCCAACAGTGCGGTACTGCAAAAGATAGCGGTCGCCATCTTTCTCATAAGATCTATAAAGAAAACTCAAGTATGCTTCTTCAGGAATTACAGACTGCACAAAATCTCAAAAAATGTAACTCGAAGCAAGCTGTGTCTGCGTGGAATGAACAAAAACAAGTCGAAGGCGAGATTTTTCTTTTGTAGCCCCTTTGACCGAAGAAAAAAAACATTTATCTTTGCAACAGATCATTTACTAAATAATATAAGAAAAATGTCTATGAAGGACGTAAAGAGAGTTTATACTTTCGGCAATGGTCTTGCTGAAGGACGCGCAGATATGCGCAACTTGCTGGGTGGTAAAGGTGCCAACTTGGCAGAAATGAACTTGATTGGAGTGCCTGTTCCTCCGGGGTTCACTATCACTACAGACGTATGTAATGAATACTACGAGCTGGGTAAAGAAAAAGTTGTTGCTTTGTTGCAAGAAGAAGTGAAGGCCGCTATTGCTAACGTTGAAAGCCTCATGAATTGCAAGTTTGGCGATGTTGAAAATCCTCTGTTGCTCTCTGTTCGTTCTGGTGCTCGTGCTTCAATGCCCGGTATGATGGACACAATCCTTAACCTCGGCTTGAACGATACGGTTGTTGAAGGAATGGCTGCAAAGACAGGCAATTCTCGTTTTGCATATGATGCTTATCGTCGTTTTGTGCAAATGTATGGTGATGTGGTGCTTGATATGAAGCCTACAGACAAAACAGAGATTGACCCTTTCGAAGCCATCATTGAAGAAGTTAAGGAAGAGAAAGGGGTGCATCTCGACAACGAATTGGAAGTTGAAGATCTGAAGAAGCTTGTTCAACTTTTCAAAGCTGCCATCAAAGAGCGCACAGGCAAGGACTTCCCCGATAATCCCGAAGAACAACTTTGGGGCGCTATCTGTGCCGTATTCAACAGCTGGATGAATGAACGTGCAATCCTTTACCGTAAGATGGAAGGTATTCCCGCAGAGTGGGGTACGGCTGTGAATGTCCAAGCAATGGTGTTTGGTAACATGGGCGAAACTTCTGCTACTGGCGTTTGTTTCAGTCGTGATGCCGCTTCAGGTGAAGATTTGTTCAATGGCGAATGGTTGGTAAATGCACAAGGTGAAGACGTTGTTGCTGGTATTCGCACTCCTCAGCAAATCACTCTCATTGGTTCGCGCCGTTGGGCAGAGTTGCAAGGAATTTCTGAAGAAGAACGTGCCGCTCACTATCCTTCAATGGAAGAAGCAATGCCTGAAATGTACAAGGAACTCGACGAATTGCAGACAAAACTCGAAAATCACTATCGAGACATGCAAGACATGGAGTTTACTGTACAAGAGGGCAAACTTTGGTTCTTGCAAACTCGTAACGGCAAGCGCACAGGTGCTGCTATGGTGAAGATTGCAATGGATCTGCTTGAGCAAGGTATGATTGATGAGAAGACTGCCATCAAGCGTTGCGAGCCTCAAAAGCTTGATGAATTATTGCACCCCGTCTTTAACAAGACAGAATTGAAGAAAGCAAAGAGCCTTACTCGTGGTTTGCCAGCTTCTCCGGGTGCAGCTTGTGGCCAGATTGTATTCTTTGCTGACGACGCAGAGAAATGGGCTGCTGATGGTCATAAAATTGTTCTTGTACGCATTGAGACTTCTCCTGAAGACCTCGCAGGTATGGCTGTGGCGGAAGGTATCCTCACTGCTCGCGGTGGTATGACCAGCCATGCTGCTGTTGTAGCTCGTGGCATGGGTAAATGCTGCGTAAGTGGCGCTGGAGCTATCAATGTAGACTATAAGTCTAAAACCGTTGAAATTGATGGCATCTTGTTGAAAGAAGGTGACTTTATCTCTTTGAATGGTACAACAGGTGATGTTTTCAAAGGAGAAATCAGTACAGAAGCAGCCGAGCTTAGCGGTGACTTCTCTAAGTTGATGGATCTCTGCGATAAGTACACACGTTTGCAAGTGCGTACTAATGCAGACACTCCACACGATGCACAAGTTGCCCGTAGCTTCGGTGCAGTAGGTATTGGCCTTTGTCGCACAGAACACATGTTCTTTGATGCAGAAAAGATTGTTGCCATGCGTGAAATGATTCTCGCATCAGATGAGCAAGGCCGTAAGAATGCGTTGGCAAAGTTGTTGCCTTATCAGAAGGCTGACTTTGTTGGCATCTTCAAGGCTATGGATGGTTGTCCCGTAAACATTCGTTTGCTCGATCCTCCTCTCCATGAATTCGTGCCCCATGATGCAAAGGGTCAAGAAGAAATGGCACAACAAATGGGAGTCACTGTTGCAACAATTCAACAACGTGTTGCAAGCTTGAGCGAGTGCAACCCAATGCTCGGACACCGTGGTTGTCGTCTTGGTAACACCTATCCTGAAATTACTGCTACGCAAACACGTGCTATTTTGAGTGCTGCTTGCGAACTTAAAAAGCAAGGCCTTGATCCTCAACCAGAAATCATGGTTCCTCTCATCGGTACAGAGGCAGAGTTCAAGATGCAGGAAGAAGTGATCCGTAAAGAGGCTGCTACCGTATTTGCTGAAGAAGGTATAGAAGTAGACTTCAAGGTAGGTACAATGATTGAAATCCCTCGTGCAGCTTTGATTGCTGGTAAGATTGCCAGTCGTGCTGAATACTTTAGCTTCGGTACAAATGACTTGACACAGATGACTTTCGGCTATAGTCGTGATGACATCGCCAGCTTCTTGCCTGTTTACTTGGAGAAGAAAATACTCTCTGTAGACCCTTTCCAAGTACTCGACCAACAGGGTGTGGGTCAGCTTGTACAGATGGCCGTAGAGAATGGTCGCAACGAGCGTCCTAACCTCAAGTGCGGTATCTGTGGTGAGCATGGTGGTGAACCTAACAGTGTAAAATTCTGTGATAAAGTAGGTTTGAATTATGTCAGCTGCTCTCCATTTAGAGTACCGATAGCACGTCTTGCGGCGGCGCAGGCTGTATTGGAAAACGCATAGCAAACACCTGAAAATTAAACAAAAGGGCGGAATATCACACTAAATAATGGGTATTCCGCCCTTTGATAGTAATATAAAGCAAGAGCATTCAAGCACGCCAACGCAATACAGCTGTACATTTTGGAGACATCAGTATCGTATGGGGTAACAAGAATGCAGGATAACAAAAGATTGCAAGAAAACACCTCGAAGTATTAGAAGACTTGCAGGGAGTATTGGATATCGTAGAGGAAAGCGAAAACCGAATAAAATGAGAAAGCGATACACACTTCGCTGTAGTTTAGCAAGGGATTTAAGGAAAGGCCACGTGAACACTGGTTGCTCATAGCATATGAGAAAAAAGAAAGCAGTGCCACCAACAATAGGATGGACACTGCTGATACCCTAAAAGGCAAGCGGAATGACACAGCTACTCCGCTAAGCACTGCTTCTACTGGCAAAGATACTGAGGTTTCAGAAAAGAGCCAAACGAGAACGGATCAATTAAGCTCACGGAGCGAAATGAGGGCGAGAAAAGTGACAATCCAAGTGGCATTAGTAGCGGAACGAAGTGGCGCATGAAGAAATTTCTCCATGCGCCACTTCGTTTTTCTCCATGCGCCACTTGATAAGTGACGTTGTATGCGTAGCCTAAAATTGTTGTATTTTAAGGTGTTGTGTGAAAAGGAATGCAGGGGGCAAAGAGGAGAGAGCCTCTTTTGTATGTTTGTCTTACCGTTGCCCTAAAGCTGTACGGAAAGATTGCATTAAACGTTCTGCGAGCTGTGAATCTATATTCTCTGCTTGCAGTATTTCTTGCAATGTTTCAAATGCTAAAGTACGCATGGAAGCACGTCCAGCTCGTAAGCCACTTTGATAATTTTGATAGGGAAGAAGATTGCGATTGAAGTTGCCGTCGCTCATACGAAAAGAATTAGTATTTGTTGATTTTCTCTAAACAGTTTGCCGCTAAAAGATCAGCCGCTTGTAAAATGGAAACCAAAGGGCTACGCTCCATGGCCGCATAAAAACTCTTGCGTTGGGCACTTCCTGACTCTGCCATGTCGAACATGCCCATGTGCCAACGAATGGCCAAGGCTTCTGCCTTAGTGAGTTTCATGTATTTGTTGAGGATATAACACGACTTCTCGCCGTGGCCAAAAGGAAACTCATCCTCGATACGATAGCTGGGATAAGTGACCCAACGCCCTGTGTCGTCTTTGCGAAATCGTTCGGTAGGATGATAGATGTTTACTTTGCAGAGGTCATGAAAAAGTGCCACTATGGCAACACTCTCTTCAGGCACAGGTGTTGCGAAAGGTGAAGTCTCGTCGTCGATGGCAGAGCGTACGATGTGTTCGTTGATCTTCATTGCAGTGAGAAAAACGTTCAACGAATGTTTACATAGCCCTCCCGCTTCATTGAGGTGAAAGTTGGAAGAACTTGGAGCAGTGTAAAAGTCTGTTTTCTGCTCAAGATAGGTGAGGAATTCTGTTAGTCCGTCACGTTGGATAAAGTTGCGAGCTGTTACCTCAAAGAAGTGCTTGTTGTAAGCTATTTGGGTTTCGTTCATAGGGCAACAATTATAGAAGATGAGACTATAGTTTACTCATAAACTTTTGCTGGCTGACAATAAACCGTACATGGGTGCCTTTGGCTACTTCTCCTCGGCTGTCGGAAGCTGTTAAGGAGAAGGTCAGTTTTCGATTTTCCTGCGCTGTAAGGGTGGCGGTTGCTACAATTGTGTCACCTACAGGAGTGGGACGAAGATGATCGATGGCTATGTGAGCACCCACCGTGGTGTATTCAGCTTCCAATAAAGGTTTTGCTGCATTCATAGCCACATTCTCCAGCATAGCCACAAGAGCTGGTGTCCCTAAAACAGGAAGCTCTCCACTCCCTAAGTGGATAGCAGTGTGGGTGTCTGTAACAATAAATTTCTGTTCCATAGTTGATATTTCAAAAGCGGTTGAGATAATTTATTTTCGGCGTTTCGTCTGTGCCATTAAAGCACGTAGTTGCTCTTGCGGATGTCTATTGGGGAGACGACGTCCAGTTGGAGGTGTGGAAGCAATGGCAGGAGAGGGGATGAGACGTTGCGATTGCAGAAAATGACAATAGGCTACAGCTAAAGCGTCTGTTGCATCCAAGTAAGGAAGCATGGCTTCGTCCGCAATTTTTAGCATTCGTTGCAAAAGACCTGCTACCTGCTCTTTGCTTGCGCTACCTTGTCCTGTAATGGCTTTTTTTACTTGCATCGGGGCATATTCACTGATAGGAATGTCGCGACTGATAGCCGCTGCGATGGCTACGCCTTGTGCTCGTCCAAGTTTCAGCATACTTTGCACGTTTTTCCCAAAGAACTGTGACTCGATGGCCACTTCATCGGGTAAGAAGGCATTAATGAGTGAAATAATTCGCTCGTAGATGCGTCCAAGTTTGAGGTAGGTGTCCGAAACTTTACGCAAATCTATAACTCCCATTGCTTCCATCGTGACACTCTTGCCCTTGATGCGGATTACGCCGTAGCCCATGACATTTGTGCCGGGGTCGATGCCCAAGACGATGCGCTCTTGTTGAAGAGAGGCAGTGGGAGAGCGCAAGGCAGATGTTGTCATGCGAAAAAAGATAAGGGAAGTTTAGAGATAGATGTTTTGTGTTCTCTCTTCGAGAATAGTCGTGGTGTCACCATGGCCGGGATAGACAATGACATCATCGGGAAGTGTCAAAACTTTGTTACGTAAAGACTGCACCAATGAAGCTTCATTACCACCCGGTAAATCGGTGCGACCGATGCAACGGCGGAATAAGCTGTCGCCTGTAATGATAACTCTTTCTGTAGGACAATAAAAACAAACACCGCCCAGAGTATGTCCGGGAGTATGAATGACTTGCCACTGTGTGTCACCCAATGTCAGCATGTCACCTTCTTTAAGCGTTGCACCTATGGGAGGCAAAGTCGCCTCAAGAGAAATGCCAGCAATTTCGCTCAGTTGTTGACTAAATGAATTGTAGAGTGAAACATCGTCAGCGTGCAGGCATGGAGATATGCCATAAGTATCGTGGACAAAACCTGCCCCGAACACATGGTCGAAATGTGCATGTGTGAGCCAAAATTGTGTGAGCTTGACATTTAACTTGTCAATGGCTCTTACGATTGTTTGCCATTCATCAGGAGAAGAGGCACCACAGTCGATAAGGGTCGCTTCGCCATTGGAAACCAGCAAATAGGTGTTCTCTTCTATGAAATTGACGCAAAAGGTATGAATGGAAAGCATGAGTAAAAAGAAGTTGGGTGCTATTAGTGAACAGAAACGTATGCAACTTGCTTGGTTTCAAAGAACTCATCGGTAAAGAATGGAGCTATTTCCCATGTTTCAGAAGAGTTCTTAAATGTAGAAAGCTCTGCTTGGAGATCTCCTCCTTTAAGTGCAATTACGCCATTGGGCAGAGAGTTGCGTTGTGGGTGCTTGGCGATGTTCTTACGCACAAGGCGCACTAAGTCGGGCATAGGCATGACGGCACGGCTGACAACGAAGTCGAATTTTCCTTTCTCTTCAATGGCATTGCGGTGAGCTAAAGTCACATTCTTAAGACCAATAGCTTCCGCAACAGCAGTTGCAACACGAATTTTCTTGCCGATACTATCAATGAGGTGAAACTGTACTTCGGGGAAGAGGATGGCTAAGGGAATGCCAGGGAATCCGCCTCCTGTGCCAAGATCCATTACGGTGGTGCCAGGCCGGAAGCGAATGATTTTAGCAATAGCTAAGGAGTGAAGAATATGATGGCAGTATAGCTGATCAATGTCTTTGCGAGAAATGACATTGATTTTGGTATTCCACTCGGTGTACAAAGCTTCAAGGGCTTCAAACTGTTGTTGTTGTGTGGCCGTGAGATTGGGGAAATAGTCGAAAATAATTTGTGCGGACATGCAGATATGCAATTATGGGGTGGCAGTTAATGAAGTGTTATGTAAGCCTACAAGGAGAGTTTCTCTGTGCTTTCTTGAAGAGGAATAAATTCCCAGTCGCCAGCTTTGAGGCATATGGTGGTAAGTTCATCCTCAATCATTTCTAACGCATCAATCGTAGGGAAAGGGGGTGTGGGACGCTTTTTTGACTCACGAGGAACGAAGAGTAGAGAGCCGAGTGCAATGAATTTCTCTCCAGACTTGCTGAGTCGCAAGCGAGGGGTGTAAGGCAGGTGTATTGTGGCTTCATCTCCATTGCGCCACTGACGGTTTATCGTGATGTACCCTTGTTCAATCTGTAGTTCCTCATCATGCCCATTGACACTGAGTGTTGTTTCGTGAGCATTGGCCCATTCAGGCAAACGCAAGCGGAGGGTAAAGTGATGCAATCCCTTAGGGAGTCCACCAATGCGAAACTTGCTTCCCGGTAGATAGGGCATATTGGTGATTTGATCAATCGTTAAGCGGAGAGTGTCTACTTGTAGGCGAACAAAGCTGTTGAGATAAAAATTTACATAAATACTACGCTCTAAAGTGGCATAGATAGCGCCAATGCCATTGATGAGCGCTTGTGCTGCGGTGCCTTTGTCGAACAAAGAGAGATCTGGACGATGCAAGGCGTAGGGTAAAGCATTGAAGAGGGCACGTTCGGCGAGATCTAACGAGGAACTCTCACCAGTGAGTAGAAACAGCTGAACGGCATTGGTCAGTGCCTGCGCAGCTTGGTAGGGTTCTTCGGCATTGAAAAGAGGTTGTTGACCGCCTGTCAAAGTGAATGAACCTTGCGACATGTTCTTTCGCAGTGCTCGATATTGTTTTTGCTGAACTTTGAAAGGTTGTGCCACAACTTGTTGATGAAACTGCTTAGTAGCGATTCTCCAATTTGTCGTGCCCATATCCCAAAGCCCTACGCTGTCCGCCGGAACGGCAGATAGCGGAGTGCGCAAAGTTTTTTGCGCACAAAGGGTAAACGAAGTTATGAGTGCGAAGAGTAATGCTAAAATTCTCATCTGTTGCGAATGCGTAAAATGCGCTGACGTTGAGTATCGTCTGTATGTCGTGATTCTAAAATCTTTTGGATAGCCATCTGTCGTACTTCTTCGTTGATGCGAGCATGGCACAATGCACTTTCTATCTTATCGGGATACTTTACATAGCAGGTTGCTAAAGCCCATCCAACAGCCATCTTGACATAGTAGCCTTGTGGCTCTATGTGAATAAAAATATCTATAATGCGGTCGATGTAAGCGCTACGCACATAGTGTGTGAGAAACATGACCATGACAAAGCGCTGTTCATAAGCTTTGGGGCTACTGCAATAGGGAAGTAAAAAGTCAAATCCTTCACGATCGTAGCGTTTGAAAGATTTTAGGACTGTGCAAAGGGCGTCGCAAATAGCCCAATTATTAACCTCAGGTAAGAAATCTGTGATGAGCTTGAGTAGCTGCGAGAAAGGAATTTTTACTTGTCCTAAAACATAACAATAGAGTAGGGCTTCTTCTTGTGTGTTGCCCATTGGTGGAAGGTTGGGCCAATCTCGTGCGAGTTCTTTGGCCAAACTGCGCAATTTGGGAACACGGATGCCCAAAATCTCTCTTTCACAGTTGGGGAGAAGCTTTGCATTGAATGCTGCGAGCGCTGGCTCTGCATTAGCTCTTAACCATTCTTGAAGTGCAATTCCAGTCATAGGCTCGAAATTTGGGAATGATGGGTGTGTGAATAAACAAGCATCCTAATGCAAATATATACATTTTTCTCAAAATTGGCAAGCCTTGTTCTTCGCTCTTAGATAAAGATTTATCGAAATAAAAGGGATGAAATAAACCTTGTCTCACTTGGAGTTAAACTTCCATGAGATCACTGATAATATCGTCGGACACAAAGAACCCTTTTCTGCTAAGAGATAGCGTATCGGAATTTAACTGTAGATTGTGGGCGCGGAGATGCCTTTGAGCCAAATGTAATAAACGCTCTTTGGCCAGCTCACCGAAGTCAGAAGTGAACTTACTTAAAGAAAGACCATCGCTCATGCGCAAAGCTGTGAGTAAGCGTTCGTTAATACAGTCTGTAACGCTAAGCGTTTCCACCTCGTGAGGAGGACTTCCTATATGTAGGTTGTATTGAGTGACGGAGGGATGATTGTGTCTCCGCACTTTGCCATTGAAAGAATGTGCTGCTGGGCCACATCCAAGATATGGTACTCCTTTCCAATAGGCAGAGTTGTGCCGTGAGCGCAAACCTTGTTTGGAAAAGTTGGAGATTTCGTAATGTTCCCAATCTGCACGCGATGTGGCGTTAAGCAATGCTTCATACATCGCATAGCTCAGCCCTTCTTCTGCTTCCTGAATTTGCCCTGCAGCTCGCATCCGATAGAGAGGCGTTTTCTCTTCATAGATGAGCGAATAGGCAGAAAGGTGGGTGATAGGCGTTGATAAAGCAATCTCTATGTCTTGTTCCCAATCGGCCAAAGTCTGATGTGGCAATCCATAAATAAGATCAATGCTTATGTTATTTATGCCTCCAGTTATGCAATTATCGATAGCTTGTAGCGCTTGCTCTGCCGTATGTCGGCGACGAAGAAAACCCAATTGCTTTTGATTGAAACTCTGCACTCCCATGCTTAAGCGATTGACCTGAAATTGCCGTAGCATGCTTATGTAAGACGGAGATATATCATCGGGATTACTTTCTACCGTAATCTCGGTATCCGAACTGAAGCTAAAAACTTGAGAGATGGTGTCAAATATCTTAGCAAAGTCGCTTTCTGTAAGAAGAGAAGGAGTGCCCCCTCCGAAATAGATGCTTTCTAAATGGCGTGAAGGAAGTTCATTTGCGCGTGTGCTTATCTCTTTACAAAGTGCAACCACGTATTGCTGGCGTACATCTCGCCCTTTTGTCGTTGTGTAAAAGTCGCAATAAATACATCGTTGTGCACAGAAAGGAACATGGATGTAGAGCATATGTGCTTTTGATTAAGGCACTAATTGGTTTTCCGCTGTAGGAAAAATAACTTTGGGCTGGAAAACTTTGGCTTCTTCCGCTGTTAATGCGGCGTAGGCCATAATGATGACAACATCACCTGGCTGGAAAAGACGAGCTGCTGCGCCATTTAGGCAGATAGCACCAGAGCCACGTTCCCCTCGAATAACATAAGTGACGATGCGTTCTCCATTATTGTTATTGACTACGTGCACCTGTTCGCCAGCGATGAGACCTGCTGCATCCATGAGATCTTCATCAATGGTGATGCTTCCCATGTAATGAAGATTGGCTTCTGTTACCGTGGCACAATGTATTTTGGACTTCAAAAGTTGCAGAAACATAATATAAGCTTTTTGTGTTTGGAACGCGAGACACACCTTGAGGATGTCTCTTTTCGAGGGCAAAGTTAGTAACTTTTTGCCGAGAGATAAAGGTTATTTCCACAGAAAGCTTTAACTTCGCAAAGTTCATGCCGCTAAAGCGGTGATATAATAGTATTTATTCATAATAATCGAAAGAGAAACACGTAATGGATTTTATGACGCTTAATGGATGGATAGAGATTATAGGAACTATCCTTGGTTTGGTGTATGTTTATTATCAGTACAAGGCCAGCCCTAAGCTTTGGTGGGCTTGTTGTATTTCAGCAGTGCCACTTATTTATCTGAATTTTTATAAAGGATACTTGGCTACAGGCCTATTGTATCTCTATTATTTTGTGATGGCTGTATGGCAACTAACCCATACATCGAAAGCTTCTCAAGAGGCTGAAGTCTTACGCATTGCTCGTGTGCCAAAGCATGAATGGCTTAGAATAGCGATAGGCACATCTGTTGTTTTTGCTATCCTTTTTAGTGCAACACAAACGGGCTTCTTTGGCTTGCTGAACTTGCTCGATATGCCTGCACAAAAAACATTGCTTTCGGTGGCGATTGCAGATAGCGCTGCCACTACTCTCTGTTTTGTGGGTATGTGGTTGCTCTCTAAAAATTATTTGGAGCAATGGTATGCTTGGCTGACAGCTGATGTACTCTTTTTCTATATGTATTTTGGTGGAGGCAACTACCTACTTATGGGCATGATGATTTTCTATATCATAGTGTCTGTAATAGGTTTACTTAACTGGCAACGGCTTTATAAAGAACAAATGTTACTTAAAGCAAACGTATGAATGTGATTTTGGCCAATGGCGATTTTCCTGTAAGCGATACATTACGCACAGCATTGCAACAAGCCTCTTTTCTTATTTGTTGTGATGGGGCAGCAAACGCATGCTTGGAGCATGGCATTGAACCTCATGTTATCATCGGAGATGTTGATTCGGTGTCTGAGACTGTTCGCAACCGCTATGCAGAGCGTATTATCCGCATCTCCGAACAAGAAACCAACGACCTGACAAAGGCTGTGAAATATGCGCTTTCGTTGGGCTACGACAACTTGCTTATTCTTGGTGCAACAGGCTTACGTGAAGATCATACTTTGGCCAATATCTCCTTACTGATGGACTATGCGGAAGAGGCTACTGTATGTATGGAAAGCGACTATGGCTGTTTCTATCCTTGCCATAATGTTTGTGATTTAATTGTAGAGCGAGGCACGGAAGTTTCGATTTTTAACTTTGGTGCCATAGATTTCTCTTCTGAAGGTTTGCTCTACCCATTGTACAACTTCGAAAAACTTTGGCAAGGTACGCTCAATGTTGCAACGACAGAACAGATACGTATCACAGCCAAAGGCCGCTTTTTAGTCTATGTTTCTAAAGAAACTTCCAAAGCTCTGCATTAGAGCTTTGGAAGTTTTTACTTTTAGAAAGAATATATCTAATATGAGGAGAGACAAATAAGCTTTCTCGCGGAAAGTCTTTACCTTTGCAATATGACAACCTACGCTCCTTTTGCACGCCCTTTATATGTTATGCTGAAACCCGTTGGGGCACAGTGTAACTTAGCATGTACATATTGCTATTACTTAGAGAAATCAAAGCTTTATCCCGAAGAGAAACGCCATGTGATGAGTGATGAATTGTTGGAAAGCTTCACGAAAATGTATATTCAGGCACAAACGCAGCGTGAAGTGATGTTTACATGGCATGGTGGGGAGACGATGCTTCGCCCTTTGTCCTTTTATCGCAAAGCCATCGCATTGCAACAACGTTACGGAAAAGGGCGTGTTATCAGCAATTCTATTCAAACAAATGGTACTTTGTTGACGGACGAATGGTGTGAGTTCTTGCGAGAAAACAACTGGTTAGTAGGAATTAGTATCGATGGGCCGAGAGCGGTGCATGATGCTTATCGTTTGGCACGGAATGGACAAGGTACGTTTGATGAGGTGATGAAAGGTATCGAGATGCTTAAGCATCACGGCGTTGAGTGGAATGCCATGGGCGTGGTCAATCGCTTGAATGCAGAAGATCCTCTTGGCTTCTATCGTTTCTTCAAAGAGATAGGTGCAAAATACATCCAGTTTACTCCCATTGTAGAGCGTATGATGGCACATAATGATGGGCGTCATTTGGCACACTTAGGCGATGAAGATTTGCCCGTAGCCGATTTCTCTGTCACCCCTCAGCAGTGGGGGCGCTTCCTTTGCACCATTTTTGACGAATGGGTGCGCCATGATGTCGGTGAAATCTTCATAGAACTTTTTGATGCAACTCTTGCAAATTGGGTTGGACATCCGCCAGGTATTTGTACACACGCAGTAGAGTGTGGACATGCTGGCGTAATGGAATTTAATGGTGATGTGTATTCGTGCGATCATTTTGTTTTTCCAGAGTATCGTTTGGGCAACATTCGCACACAAACGATAGTTGGAATGCTTTATGGCGAGAAGCAACAACAATTCTCAACACTTAAGCGCGCTGCCTTACCCAGTCAATGTAAGGCGTGTCGCTATTTGTTTGCCTGTAATGGTGAATGTCCTAAAAATCGTTTTGCCAAGACCCGTGACGGAGAGGCTGGACTTAATTATCTTTGTGAGGGCTACTATAAATTCTACGCCCATAGTGAGCCTTATATGGCATATATGAAAGCTGAATATGAGGCAGGACGTCCACCTGCCAATGTCATGAAGAGCGAATTGATAAAATAGCTTCTTTTGTGCTCCTTTTAAGGAAAATCCTTCCTACCGAAAAAGACTTTTCGGTAAGAAGGATTTTTTCATGAAGAATGTTTCTTCTTTTGGAGAAATGATGACTTTTAGAAAAAATAAAATTTACTTGTTTTCTTCATCCTCATATCCTTTAAGGATGGGAAGCTGAAATTTATATTTGACAGCCAGCAATCGGAGTATGATGACAGTGCTACCACAGATAATGCCAGTGGTGATATTGTCCAGTCCGATAGAATAGCTGATATAGTAGAGGACGCCTCCAATAGCACAGGCCATGGCGTAGAATTCTGTGCGGAAAACAAGGGGTTCCTCATTGATGAGGACGTCACGAATTATACCGCCAGCCGCACCAGTTACAGTACCCATTATAATGGCTGCCCAAAAAGGATAACCATTGGGAGCGTGTAGCGTCTTCTCAATACCCGTAACAGTGAACATGCCTAACCCGATGGTGTCGAAAATAAACCATGTGTTGTGCTGGCGGATAATGAATTTTCCAAAAATCATGACAGATACAAGCGAAATACCTGTGCAAACAACATAGAGAGGGTTCTGCATCCAAAAGATAGGAACATCTATGAGAACATCTCTAAGAGTTCCGCCTCCAATGGCCGTAACCAACCCAATAATATAAGCCCCAAACAAATCGAAACGTTTTGCTGAAGCCAAGCGGATACCAGAGATGGCGAACGCAAGCGTACCTATAAAGTCAAAGAAATTGACGAATGTAATTTCAGGCATAAAGAAAATGTATTGAGAAATGATAATGCTATTATTGAATAGAGGAGTATACTTGTGAGAAACCAACTAAGCGATCATATCGCTCCGATTGGTTATGAAAATAAATTAGAACAGTGTATTCGTTTTCAGTTTGAAAGAAATTGCCTTCTGTTTCGTTTGTATTGGCCTTTTCGGTAGAATTAGGAGCTGTGAGATATTGATAGCTATAATAGCCCTGCTTTAACAATACACTGGCCTCGTAAGCCTGTGTGTCCTCATTATAACGTAGTTCGTAATCGGGGTTGAGGCTTCTGCCAGTCCAACGACCATTGAGAAAGATACGCTTCCCCTTGAGTTTGGGCATTTGAAGCGTGAAGTGTGTCAAGAAATAATCGGCTTCTATGTCATCATTACTTCGGTCGTCACTACGGACAACAAAACGACCATTTTGGTCTTCATCGTAGAGATAATGATTTCGTGGTTTATCGGTCATAACCTCTGCATTGTAAATTCCATCAAGCATGTAGAGACGGTCAATGTGCATGGTTGCATGGCGAGTAGAGAGCATCTCGAATTTGCGGTATTCATTGCCTGCGTCAAAGATGAGGTCTTTTGAATGCTCCCATAAAAAACGATTTCCCATTTGCGAGGTATAGGGCGGATTTTGGACCACATTATCCCAACGTCGATTTTGTAAAACGTAGGTTTTAATCTCTTCTTGAGGATAATCTAAACCTTGCAGATTTGAAGCGTCTACATTTAAGCTCACTTGCTGATGGCTATCTCGATAGTCAACTTCTGTATTGGCAGACACTATGGCAGACACAAGTGCCAATGGCTCTACAATGGCGAAATAAGTTTCTACCACACGTTCTGGTTCTCCAGTCTCTGAAGTGCGCAGGATGGAGAGACGATAATTGCCAGATAGCAATGGTTGCATACTCGCATTAGGAAACGAGAAAGAGTAATGTGTATAGAGAATGGCAGTATTGAAACTTTGTTGATAATTGGTGATTACTTCTTCGTTTGAAGGAGATGTTAAGTATTCGCTTTCAAAAAGTTGTGTAGAGGTTTTGAAATCATAAGTACAATGCTCTATGCGGTAGAAGTAACGGCGATAATCGTGCGTCAAATCATCAAAACTTATATTCAATTGTTCGCCTTTCCTCATTTGTAGGATAGGGAAACGTTGTTCTTGACCATCCACAGCGATGCGCAAGGTCTTGATGTCATCCGTAAAAATATGTGTCTCTTGACTAAACAGATGAATAGTCAAAGTGAAGAAAAGGAAAAGAAAGAGCCATCGTTTCATAGAGCAAAGGTAAACATTCTTATGCAATAAACAATCCTTCAAGAATGAGGCAGGATACAAAAAGATGCTTTTGTCTCATTTTTTGAGGTTTTTGAATAACAATTGCTGTGTGAGAACATACTTGATACTAATCCTGTGGATACCTCAACAAATGATGTTGTGCGCTGTCCTATACTGAGATTTACAATGCCTATAAAGCATAAGTGAACCTTCTTTTATGCTGAAAGAGTTTCTTACCATTATAGGAAAAGTTTAGACTACACTGCGGTTTATATAATTTGCAGTGCAGTTTATATAAATCACAGTGTGAATTATATGGATCGCACTGCAAACTAAAGTTTCTTAGCGCAAGCCGTCAATTTTGCAGAGCTTTTTGGAATATATGAAGTAATGCTTACTTTTAGCGCAACAATCGTATTGCCTCAATAACGTATTCGAATAGAAACCTATGCCTTAGAAGAACATAGGTTTTTTATATCTTTGCAAAAAACAGAAGATATATGGCTATCAATCAAATAAGAAAATACATCTGGTTGTTGGATACCCTTCGCCGAAAAGGAAAATTGACCTTCAAAGAATTGAATGGATTATGGCTCAGTGATGAAATCAGTGAAGGGGTTGAACTTTCAATTCGTACATTTCATAAGTGGCGTATTGCCATTGAAGATTTATTTGCCATCAACATTGAGAACGAAGGAAAGGGGGAATACAGATACTACATTAGTTCTTCGTATAGCATAGATAATAATCCGCTTTACGCTTGGCTAATAGATACCTTTTCTTTAGGAAATTTGATGATGAATAGCTTATCGCTTCATCAACGAATTTTATTGGATTCAGCTCCTTCAAACTCTTTTTTACCTGCTATTATCGCAGCAATGAAAGAGGGAAAAATAATAATGATTACCTATAAAGCATTCTGGCAAAAAACTGAGAAAAAAGTTTTGGTAGAACCCTATTGTATTAAGCAGTTCAAACAGAGATGGTATTTGCTTGGAAAACATATACAGGCAGATAAACTCGTTATTTATGCGCTTGATAGAATTTTAGATATGATAAAAGAAGACAGGACATTTAAGTTGCCATCTTCATTCTCTGCTAATGAACATTTTTCCAAAGCCTATGGAATTGTTATAGGTGATGAAACACCAGAGGAAAAAGTTGTCTTGAAAGTCTCAGAATGGCATGCACACTATCTTCGCTCGTTGCCTTTACATCATAGCCAAGTGGAAAAAGAATCTTCAGACGGATATTGTATATTTGAGTATCAG
>JALFTM010000048.1 GCA_022788345.1 Bacteroidales bacterium | reverse complement strand
GCAGTTGAACATCAATTCTTTCGTGCGGTAGCGGTGGTTGTACTCTTCGATTTTGCCCAACACTTCGGCCACAAATCCCTCATACTCTTTGTTGTCCGAGATGGTGATACCGAGGCTTTCGGCCGCTTCGACAAGGCCATTCACGCCGATGGTGAGATACTGACGGCGGATGTTGATATAGCCCGCATCGAAGAGGGGCAACATACCGTTGTTCTGCAACATACGGAGGTTCTCATTATAGGCCGTTTGCACCTTGTGGCAGAGGTCGATCACTTCGCTGAGGAAGTCGATATAAGGCCGCCCTTCGCGCACGGCTTGCTGAATGCAGCGGTTGAGGTTGATGGTCAGCACGCTCTTAGACCCTGTGGACACGCCACCTGCACCGAGCGTATAGCTGAAGCCGTTGTCTTGAATTTCGTTGCGCAAACGACAGCACGACGCCAACGAGTCGGCATTATCGCTCATGTAGGTGAAGAACGAGTGTCCCTCGGCATACATCTTGGCCGTCAAGTCGCCATAGGCTTCGTCCATCACATCGCCATCTTTCGAAAGCAGAGCCATCGTTTCCACGGGGAAGGTCAAAACCGTCTTCAAGCGTTCGGCATTGAACCACTGCATGAAGCGACGTTGCAACCAATCCAAGGCTGGCCATGAGGGCGCAGAGCCATCGGGGAAACGGAAGTCGCCGAAGATGCTCTCAAAGTAGAATTTATCGTAGTAGCTGATGTTCCAAAACACGGCTTGAAAATTTCTTGCTCCCGTGGGTTGGTTCAGCGTGTAAACAATCTGTTCGAAGCAGTCGGTAATCACCTTGTCGATGGTGCGCTGGCGCAAGGAACAATCGGCCACTTCATCGGCACGCTCATAGTAGTTTTCGCCAAACTCTTTGCCCAAGAAATAGGACATATACATGAGAAACTCAGGTGTAGCGCACGCACCGCTCAACATTGAGCTAACGATGAACACCATATTGACAAAACCGCCACAGAAACTCTTCAAATTCGTAGGCGCAGTGGAGTTGCCCCCGATGCCTTGTGTGCCGTTCAACAGCCAAGGATACATCGTGATGGAAGCACAATAGTTGGCCAGCGAAGTTTCATCGTTTTTGTAAATATAATGGTTGTCCAAGAGGTAGAGATACCTGTCGCTCAACTCACGGCCATACATTTCTTTGATGCGGTCGGTGAGCAGTCGGCGGTTCAGACGAATGAAGTTCTTCTTGGGCAACTCGCCAATGAGCGTAGCGATGTTCTTATTCTCCACGTTGGCGTTGGCGTCATATTTCGACCCCGTGGCCGCATTGGCAGAGTTCATATAATCCATCAAAAAGCGGAGGTGTGAGGCCACTTCACGGTCCTCCCGATGCTGTTCACGATAGAGCATAAAGGCCTTGGCCACGTCGAAGTATTCGCCTTTCATCAAGGCCACTTCCACTTGGTTTTGAATGTCTTCGACCGTCATGCCGTCCTTAACAACGATTTTGGCCATGAGGGCATTCAGCCCATTGGCATCAATGGCCACTTTGCAAGAGTTGAAAGCCTTGAGAATGGCGGCACGGATTTTCTCGACGGAGAACATTTCACGCTCTCCGTTGCGCTTGGTGATATACAACATCATGATGGGAGTAACATTATAGGGTGTGAAGTAAGTTAAAGAATAATCGTCTTTTCGTGTAGCCAAACGGGCAAAGATGAGCTTGCTCAAGCTTTGTCGCAACGAGAAAGGTCTATGGTCAAACAAACAGGTTCATGCCGTAACAAATGCTGTTTTATTCCCAATAAACTTTTCTTTTTTGGATAACTTTTGGGAAACATTCCCCACTAAAAGTTGTCCAAAACGTTCATCTTTGCCACATCCCCGACCATCTGCCCGCAACCGCAGGCAACCACCTGCCCACAACCGCCTTTTGCAAGGGGACAAGCAGGATATGAAAGGTATCGTATGAAGCGAGTGAAAAGTAATTAAAGCTTGTTTATCAGCTATTTGCGACATCTATTATCCGCACCGAAGGTCTTTCTGTACATGCGGAATGCCTTCTTCCATTTTCTTGATAAGGCAGATGAAATGTTCATGTTTGTTGTTGCAAATATACGAGTAAAAAACAAACTGGCAACCCCTAAATCAATTTTGTTTTTGGAAAACATTTCATTATATTGTCTCACCAAAAATCAACAAGCGATGCCGTCCGTTTGCTCATCGCTTGCAGGGCAAAAACATCCACAATTAGTCTCCGCCATTTGCGCAAGTCTGTTCAGAAGAAAAGTCGGCCCATCAGTCTTCCACACCACATCGTTTTGGAAACAACTTTCTCCTTGGAAATGAGGGTTGAATTAAAAAAATATATGTAATTTTGCAATCGAGTTCTAAGGCAAACCTCATTCAAAACCCGATTACCTACTCATCCTTTTCAACATGACAAGCTCAGAAGTTCACCTCTCAGCATCGCGCCAAGTGATTGTTGGCGTTCAGTATCTCTTCGTGGCCTTTGGTGCCACCGTGCTCGTGCCGTTGCTCGTGGGTCTCGACCCTTCGACGGCACTTTTTTCAGCAGGTGTGGGCACTCTTCTTTTTCATCTTGTGACAAAAGGAAGAGTGCCCATTTTCTTAGGCAGTAGTTTTGCGTTCATCGCTCCCATCATCAGCGCCACGGAGCTGTATGGCCTTTCAGGGGCTCTCTTCGGCATCGTAGGCGTGGCGTTGGTCTATTTTGTGATGGCGGGTTTGGTGCGTGCCTTTGGCATGAAGTTTATTCACAAACTCTTCCCACCTGCTGTCATCGGCCCTATCATTATGCTCATCGGGCTTTCGCTCTCAAGCAGTGCGGTGAAGATGGCGGCCGAAAACTGGTGGTTGGCGATGGCTTCACTCGCCACAGCCATCGTGGTGACACTCTATGTGAAAGGCTTGCTGAAACTCATTCCCATCTTCTGCGGCATCGTTGTGGGCTACGCCTTGGACGCCACGTTCTTCGAGGTCGACTATCAGAGCATTGCCGATGCGCCATGGTTTGCCCTGCCACAGCTCATCACGCCCACGACCTTCGAGTGGCAACCCATCTTGTTCATGATTCCCGTGGCCATTGCGCCTGTCATCGAACATATCGGTGACGTCTATGTGGTCAATTCTGTGGCAGAGAAAGACTTCACGAAAGACCCCGGCCTGCACCGCACTTTGGCAGGCGATGGCTTGGCATGCTTCTTTGCCGCTTGCGTGGGCGCACCGCCTGTGACCACCTATTCCGAGGTGACGGGAGCGATGTCGCTCACCAAAGTGTGCCAGCCAAGGGTGTTGCAGATTGCCGCCGTGACAGGCATTGTCTTCTCACTCGTTGGTAAGGTGAGTGCCCTCTTGCGCAGCATCGACCCTGCTGTCTTGGGTGGCATCATGTTGCTGCTCTTTGGCACAATTGCAGGAGCAGGCGTAAAAAATCTTTTGGAACACAAAGTAGACCTCAGCAATGCCCGTAACCTCGTCATCGTGTCTGTCACCCTGACCATCGGTATCGGAGGAGCTGTGTTGCAACTTGGGAGCTTCACCATGCAAGGCATCGGCTTGGCCGCCATCGTGGCTGTGGTGTTGAACCAACTCTTGCCCAAGACCCATTGAGGATCTGCCTTGCGGTGCATGGTCAATAAATACCTCTATCTATATATTATGTTACGCATTCTCGCTTACATTTTCGCTTTTCTCTTCTCGCAAATTTTCTCTTTCTGCCTCGTGGCCGTGTATCACATGGCCGTCAAAGGCATGACCGCAGAAGCATTCTTCTCCAACCAGTCGCTACGCCAACAGGCCATCCCTTTGGCCATCACCTTGCTGGTGGTCAATTTGGTCATCATCGCTTTCTTATTCGTTGTGGGACTGGTGCGTAAAACGTGCTTGCGCAACACGGTGTCGGGGCGCACTTGGACCTTCTCCCTCATCGGTGTTGTAGCCTTGGGCGTAGGACTCGGCTTCGTCTCCGAAGTGTTCAACTTCTCCGACGGCGGTACGACCGACATGTTTTCTTATATGACAAATAGCCCTTTGGCCATTGTCAGTATCACCATCGTTGGCCCCGTGTTCGAAGAACTCATCTGCCGAGAAGGCATTCAACGCACCTTGCGAGAACGCGGCTGGTCGATGCAGGTCTCCATTGCCGTGGCATCGTCGCTCTTCGCTGTGGCACACGGCAACGTGTTGCAAGGCATCTCGGCTTTTGCGGCGGGGTTCTATCTTGGCTGGCTCTACGAACGTAGCGGCACAGCCCTCCTGCCCATCGGCGCACACATCTTGAACAACTCCATCTCCGTGGCCTTGCTCATGCTCTTCCCCACTCCCATCGAAGAGCAAGTGCCCCTTGTGGCACAAATTCCCATCGGCATCGGACTTCTCGGCTTCAGCGTCTACTGCGCCAAACAAACTTAGAACAGCCAAAGCTTTTGCGCCATTTCTATTCCTGACACTCTTAGACAATTGTAACATTCGTTTTCCATATCCTCTTTTCTATGCGTAAACTTCTACTTTCTCTCTCTCTCGCCCTCGTGGCGTCCGTGAGCACTATGGCTCAGAACGTGCAACTGCACTACGACTTTGGCCATCTCGACAAGGACAAAGACAGTCGTCCTGCCTTGACCACTACGGTCGAAATGTTCCGTCCCGACAAGTGGGGTAACACTTTCTTCTTCGTGGATATGAACTATAAGAACAGTGGCGTGGAGTCGGCCTATTGGGAAATTGCCCGTGAGCTCAAGTTTTGGAAAGCTCCCATTGCCGCCCACATCGAGTACAATGGTGGCACGAGCAATCAATTTTCCTACAACGATGCCTACCTCATCGGTCCAAGCTACTCGTGGAACAATAAGGACTTCTCTACGGGTTTCACCGTGATGGCGTTGTATAAGTATCTCGCCAAAGTGCAGAAACGCAACTCTTTCCAACTCACCGCCACATGGTACCACAACATGTGTAGTGGCCTGCTCACAACTTCGGGCTTTGCCGACCTTTGGAACGACTGCGATGCCACAGGACAATACACCGTATTCATCACCGAGCCTCAACTGTGGTTCAACTTCAACAAGCTCCGTGGCGTAGACCCCAACTTCAACCTCAGCGTAGGTACGGAATGGGAATTTAGCTACAACTTCCCCTATCGCAACAAAACATTCTCTTGGAATCCCACTTTGGCCATCAAGTGGACATTCTAAGCATCTCTCTAAAAGGGGGGAATGCTTGATGACAATCGCCTCTCAAGCATCCCCCTTCTTCTTTCGTAAACCCTTATTCTCAAAAAACCTTTTCTCCCTCACACAGTCCCTCCCTCACACGGGGGGGGGACAAAAGGGGGCTTTTTCTCTTTTTCCAAACATTATGCTTCAAAAATTGATTGGTTTCGATGCCAAGCGCCACTCTTGGCGCACAGAAGTGATGGCAGGTATCACCACCTTTCTCACCATGAGCTATATCCTTGCCGTGAACCCCGACATCCTCTCGGCCACAGGCATGGACAAACCCGCTCTCTTCACCGCCACCGCCTTGGCCTCCGCCATCGGCACTATCCTCATCGCCTTTCTCTCACGCCTGCCCTTTGCGCAAGCACCGGGCATGGGCATCAACGCTTTCTTCGCCTTTGCCATCTGTGGCGCAATGGGCTACACTTGGCAACAGGGTCTCACAGCCATCTTTGTCGAAGGCCTCATCTTCGTGTTGCTGACCATCTTCAACATCCGCGAAGCCATCGTCAATAGCATCCCCTACAATCTCCGCTTCGCCATCTCGGCAGGCATCGGTTTCTTCATCGCCTTTGTGGGCTTGAAAAACGCTGGCATCATCGTTCCCAACGAAGCCACCCTCGTTTCCCTCGGCGCTTTCACCCCCTCGGCCATCCTCGCCATCTGTGGCATCATCATCAGTGGCGTACTCATCAAACTCCGCGTGCGTGGCGCACTCTTTTATAGCATCGCCATCGTCACAGCCCTCGGCATCCCCTTTGCCGTGACAAACATCCCCGAAGGCTTCTCACCCTTGAGTATGCCCCATAGCATCGCGCCCACCTTCCTGCAATTCGACTTCAGCATCCTCAAGAGCTTCGACATGTGGATGACCATCTTCGCCCTCGTCTTCATCGACATCTTCAACACCCTCGGCACACTCATCGGAGCCGCCGCAGGCACGGAAATGATGGACGAAAACGGCCGTGTGAAAGGGATGCGTGGCGCAATGTTGGCCGACGCTGTGGCCACCTCCATAGGCGCTGTGTGTGGCACATCAACTGTGACCACCTTTGTGGAGAGCGGCGCAGGCATCGCAGAGGGCGGTCGCACAGGTTTGACCTCGCTTGTCACAGGCGGTTTCTTCCTCCTCGCCCTCTTCTTCGCCCCCTTGTTCCTCCTCGT
>JALFTM010000047.1 GCA_022788345.1 Bacteroidales bacterium | reverse complement strand
TGCCAAGAGTTCTTCCGTACCCGGCATGAGTTGATGCACCATGCCACGCCAAGTAAGTTCTTCTACAAAATTCATTATCTTGCTGTTATATATTGGTCTATTTGTAGGTACAAAGATACAAGTTTTTGATGAGAAAAGGCTCGCTCAAGGCGAACGATGGTCATTCTACGGGGCAAATAGCTGGCTGACGGCAGGTGATTTTGGTTGCCCATAAGCCATGGGGAGCAAACATACTGGTTGCTGGCAACGAGTATAGAGAGACGTGTGGGCTTCCCTCCGTGCTCTGATGCTACCTCCTGCCAATCTCGATACGCTCTTCCCGTTGTGTGCGTGGGTTGAGAAAGGTGATGGTGGCCGTGTCGCCGGGCATGGCAAAGAGGCCTTGGGTGACGGCTGTGCGAAGATCCACTTTGTCGAAACGCTGTCCATTGACGGCTACAATGCGATCGCCACTGCGGATGGGCAACTGCTCGTACCATACCATTCCTGCCGTGAGATGCCCATCGGTCACGGTGATGACTACATCCCATTCTTTAACATAGAGATCGGGGATGCTATCGGGCGTGTAGGGGAGAAAATAGAACTTGCGTTGCGGGTAGTCGATCACGACAATGCCATGGGTGAGAAGTTCGCTTCCGATGCGTGAGTCGTTGGCAGAGGTGGTGATGGAAGTGACATTATGAAACTTGGCTTCTGCCAGCGCGAGCGAGGAAATCAAAAGGCGGTGCTTCTCCGAAGGGCGCTCTATGCCAGCCGCTCCCATGGAAAGCACCCCCGTGCCTTTGGCCAAAAGACGAACGCCAAGGCTATCCGCAGGCGAGAGGCGGGCAAAGCGACGGGTAGACATCTCGTAGAAGTCGGCCGCTCCGCTATCGAACATCACCGTATCGGCAGGCTGTCCCTCGAAGCGGATGGGGATATAGGGATAGGCTTTGCCTCCTAAAAGAGGAAGGGCGTAGCGTTCGGCTTCGGGATTGTGGGGGCGTGTATCGGTGGTGAAGGTGAAGCGTTGGCGACGGAGATCGAAGATGGAAGTGCCAAGTTGCATGAGATTGTAGCCGATGATGCCATCGATGAACGCTTCAGTGGGATTGCCCTTTTCCCAGCACAAGGCTTGGAGTTGCGTAAAGGTAGCATCGCCAAATTGGAGCGCGGGGATGGTGACCAATTGTGTGGCAACACTCTGTCCGTTGGAATCGCTTCCTCGAAGGGTTTCGCCCAAAGAAAGGCCTGCTTTTTGAGCAAAGGAGTGACTCACACAGGTGGGAGCGCCCGTGTCGAGGAGGAAACGCCCCTTGATACCGTTGATGCTGACCTCGGTAAGGAGTTTGCCGTTCTCGTTGGTAAACGGAGCTACGGCACGGAAACTTTGTGCCGTGAGGGCGCAGGCAAATAGGAAGGAGAGCACCAGTGCGCCAAGACGCACTGGTGTGAGAGGGAAATGGCTCATATATTTATTGTGGGAGGGTCATTGCATTAAGAAGGATTTGTCCCGGATGTTCCCCCATAATTGCCCCCACAAATTGCTTTACCACATTGCCCTCGCTATCGATGAGCAGGAGGGTGGGGTAGGCGCTGACCTTGAAACGTTTGGCAAGCTCCACGCCTTCGCCTTTTTCCATATCCACCTTGAGATTGATAAACTTGGCGTTGAACACGCGCCCCACTTCGGGAAGAGTGAACACCTCGTTTGCCATCCTTTTGCAGGGACCGCACCAAGTGGTGTAGCAGTCCATAAAGATCAGCTTGTTCTCTGCTTTTGCCTTGGCGAGGGCTTCAGCAAAGGTGAGGTCGGCAAAGCGGATGCCATCGGTTTGCTCCAAACGATAGATCAGGTTTTGGAAGTGTTTGCCTGTTTCGGGCGAGACACGTTGCTGTGCTTCCTTGAGGTAGGCCACAGTGGCAATGCGTTGCGCGTCGCTCATTTCGGGAAACTCAAAGGTCAGCTCGTAGCCTGCACGATTGTCGCCAAGGCGGTGGCCTTGTTCACGCATGAACTGAAGGAGCTTGATATAGTCTTTCTCACTGCGAAGCTTGGCCATGCGGTGGAGGGTGAAGACGAGAGCTGTATCGGGCAATTCGGCCTGCTTCATACGCAGATAGAGATCCATGAGCGTTTCGCTGGTGGCTGTCTTGTTGCCTGTGGCAAAGTCTGCCATCTCACCATAGAAGAGGCTTTCGATGGCATTATTGACCATCTTCTCGCCATTGTTCTTCACAAAAGTGGCCTTATTGTCGATGAGGAATTGGTAGCGTTCGCTCTTATAGTTGTCCAGCAGGCGGGAAAAGACGAACCAATGCTCGGCCTTGCTCACTTCGGAGGGAGCAAGATGTTGGAGGTATTCCGCACCGACCTGCTTGAAGGTTTCGTCCTCGGCCGCAAGTTGGAGGGCATGAAGATAGTTGAGCACTTCTTTCTTGCCACGCTTACCTGCTTTGTAAGCGGCAGTAGTGCCTTGGAGGGACGTTTTGGGCGAGAGGGCGCGCATCACATCGTTCTTAAATTCGGGGAGCTTCTTTCCGCCTACGATGCGCATCACCACTTCGCCCTTAGGGTTCAGCACGAGGTAATGTGCAAAGGTCTTGATATTGAATTGTTGGGCTATTGGGGCAGCCTCATGCTTGCTGACATCGATGAAAAGATTGACGAATGTCTTGTTCATATAAGCCGCAAAGTCTGCATCAGAAAAAACATGCTTGTTCATGCCATGGCAGGGGATCGCCCAGTCGGCAAAGCAATTGAAAAAGACGAGTTTGTTTTCTGCTTTGGCCTTTTCCAAGGCTTCTTCTAAGGTGTAAACGTATTGCAACTTGACGTCGGCCTTGACCTTGTCGCCGTACATACTCTCACCTTGTTGTGCGCACAAGGGTAAGAAAGCCAAAACACAGAGCAACAAAGTGGCGTAGAACTTATGGAAAATAGGAAATGATTTCATCATGAAAGGAGTTTCTGTAAAAAATGGATGAGTGGGAGAGCGGAGACGTATGGGCAATACGCCCCGATCTCCCGTTAATTAAAAGAGTGAGCGAGGACGGAATCCTTACTCGGCATCTCGAACACAGCGCACGCTATAAAGCACCAAATAAGGCTCGGAGGACCTGTGCAAACGGCCGTAGAGACGACTTGTGCCACGCCACACTTTCGTAAGCGTTTCGTTGGAGAGGCGAACGATGGCCTCGGTGGTGCTGTCGTTCTTTTGTTGGGTTGTGGACGACCAGTAGTACCAAGCACGGTCTTTGTTGATGTAGAGATAACTGCGGTCAGTGGCATAGGCACTACAACCAGTGTATTTGGCGTTGAAACCAACACTGCCACCTGTCGTGAGCAAAGGTGCAAGCCCTTCCCCCCGCCATGCTTCGAGTTTGTTGGCCTCGCTTTCGGACATGCCAAGGGTACGTTCAAGCGTTTTCCAATCCTCGTCGGATGGCAAACGCCAGCCCGCAGGGACAGCCTTTTGTGCCCCTTCAAAGCTGTAAAGGAAACCATACTTGCCGACATAGCCACCATTCTTTTTCTCTTGAGCGAGGAAGGAGGCCTTTCCCGCTGCCCGTCGGGCTTCTT
>JALFTM010000046.1 GCA_022788345.1 Bacteroidales bacterium | reverse complement strand
GTTGCTCACAAAGTTGCCTTGATGAGGGCCGGGATAGTCGTAGCCTGTGGTTAGCTGTTGCTTGCCTTGCTTGAGAAGAGCGGGGTTGTAAATCGTTTGGTCTACCCAGTCCCAAATGCAACCACCGACGCCGTATTTGCTGTTCTCAAGAGCATTCCAGTATTCGCGCAAGTTGCCCACGGAGTTGCCCATAGCATGAGCATACTCACACATGAAATAGGGCTGGTTGTCGCGGTTGCCATTGGCTTCTTTCTCAACGCTCTCAACGGAGGGATACATCGTTGAATAGAGATCCGTGCTTTCTGGGCGACGGCCGCGAGTTGCGCCTTCGTAGTGGATTGGACGGGGATCAAGCGCACGCACATGCTGGTAGGTTTTGGCGAAGTTGTCGCCACCGCCACTCTCATTGCCCAACGACCAGAAGATGATGGAGGGGAAGTTGCGGTCGCGTAGCGTCATACGCTCGGCGCGATCCAAGAACGCAGGCAACCATGAAGGTGTATTCGTGATGGCTTGGGGCGAAGTCTCGCCATAGTCCTGCCAATTCTTATGGCACTCGATGTCGGCTTCGTCCATGGTGTAGATGCCATAATAGTCGAAGAGCGAATACATTTTCGCCTGACGTGGATAGTGAGAGGTGCGCACCGTGTTCACGTTGGCCTGCTTCATAAGGGTGATGTCCTTAATCATCGTCTCGACATCCATGGTGCGCCCTGTTACTGGGTGTGTATCTTGGGTGTTCACCCCCTTGAAAAAGACGCGTTGGCCGTTGATATAGACAAGCTGGTTCTTGATTTCAACATGACGGAAGCCGTACTTTGTGGCA
This sequence comes from Bacteroidales bacterium, assembly GCA_022788345.1. GTDB lineage: Bacteria > Bacteroidota > Bacteroidia > Bacteroidales > Bacteroidaceae > Alloprevotella. The sequence continues at coordinate 2,305 of JALFTM010000046.1, read as the reverse complement.
AAGGCCATCTCTTCCTTGTTGCCATCAGACTGCACCACCTCTACAGTGTAGAGATGAGGCGTCTCTGCTGTCCAAGGGAGTAAGCCTTTCAAACCGCTGAAATTCACTGCAACTTGTGCTGTTTTAGCCTTTTTGGCAAAAGCAACTTCGGCAAGACAGGTTGCCACTTCCTCTCCTTGAGGGTCCAAGAGTCGAACAGTCACTTTCTTCTTCGTAGCGATGCCGTCACGGTTGTCGAAAGTCAGTTGCACTTGCATCTCACCGCTGGTATAGTTCGTTGCAGGGTCGAGCTTTGAAGTAATATAATGGTCGCTCACAAAGGTGCGTGGCGTGGCGTAGAGGTAAACATCACGATAAATGCCACTCATGTGGAACATATCTTGTCCTTCGAGGTAGGATGCGTCGCTCCAACGAATTACTTGTACGGCAACATTGTTCTCACCTGTGCGTACATACTTTGAAACGTCAAACTCGGAGTCTGTGTTAGAGCCTTCGGTGTAGCCCACCTTTTGCCCATTCACCCACACATAGGCTGCCGACTTGATGCCATCGAAATGGAGGACAACGCGCTCTTTGTCCCAACCTTCGGGGAGTACGAACGTGCGACGATAAGACCCAACAGGATTAGGGTCTACGCCCACTTGTTCTGAGCCTGCACCCGACGCCGTTGGCTTGGCATTCTTCTTTAAGAACTCATCACGCAAACGAACATAAGGAGGATTGTCGTAGAAAATATGGTCTACATTCACATAAACGGGTAGGTCGTAGCCTTTCATTTCCCAACATGAAGGCACTTCAATCTTGTCCCAAGCATGGCTGTCGAAATCGTCGCGTGCAAAGTCGGAAGTGCGTTGCTTCGCATCGGGAGCATACTGGAAGTCCCAAGTTCCGTTCAAGCTCAAGAACATCGCCTTTTCGGGTGTGAGCCAAGGCTTGTGGTAGCGCGCATCGGACTTCAAGGCCGCCACCGAGGCATAAGGCATAAAGGTGGCGTGTGCCTTTTCTTTATTGATGCCGAAAATGGTTTCGTTTTCCCATTCTTCGCCCACAAATGTTTGTGGCACAAACTCCGATTTCTTCACTTCAAAAACCGTGTTGGCATCGGCCACATCGGTCATCTGCGTACTTCCATCTGCAGCCATCGCCAAATAAAAAGCCTTGCCGTCCGCATCCTTTGCCCGCAAACGGAACTTATTGCCATCGACAGCATCGACGAAAAATTGTTGATTAGCATTGTTTGTGTTGAGATTCCACTGCAAAGGTTGGCGCGTCTGTGTTTGCAAAGCAGCATCAATGGCCTTGCCCGATGTTTTATGGAAGAAGGCATAAGCATCACCCACTTTGAGAGTTTGCCACACCTGCGTTTCGCTCTTTTTGTCAGGCTTCAAACCAACCACAAGTGAGTTGTTATTCATCGACCCATTGTTGTCCAAACGGAGACCATGTGCCACAGAGGTGATGGTGTAGAAACCACGATCGGCAGGAGCGTAAGGAGAGGCGGTTACGGCCTTTACTTCATGTAAAGTAAACTCCAAAGGTGCGCCTTCCTTTTCAGTCATCAACACGATAAAATCATTGCTCTTTGCCAAAAACTTTGTGGCATCGCTCGCTGAGGCAAGGCGAAAAACGCCCTTTTTCGTGGCAACAGGCACAGCTTTCCACAATTGTGATTGACTATTCGCATTCGCACCAACCATCAAGGCTGTGCCATCGGAAGCATCAAAGGCAGACGTTTTGTCCGTCGTAGTGATGTGCCATACGCCTCCCTTAGCTTGCGTAAACAGCCATTGGTTGTTGCCCTGTTTGGCCAACGAAATAGGGGCCGCATTGGCATTGCCAGCTGTGAGTGTCAAACCTGTAGAGCTACGAAGTTCATAGGTTTTACCCGACTGTGGCGTTTGTGCCACGGCACTCAATGCCGTCGTAGCAACAGCCGTTACAACACAAGTGCGCAAAATAGCGTTATGAAATACGTGTTGAATCATTGATATAGGACTTTATTTGAGTGATTGCTATGTAGAGTTAGCGATTTTTACAAACACAAAGATAGAAACTTTTCGTAAAAGACGCCTGTCTTCGTTTACAGAATTTAGTGACAAAACACGCCCCATGATAACCATTTCGTTTTCTGCACTCTCTCTTCGCCCCATACGGCTTTTGCAAATAACCCCAATTCGGGATAAGCCGTGCTTGTTTTTTGCCTTAAAATAGTTTCAATAAAAGCCCCAAAAGAGGATTATTTTTCGTATATTTGTTGTTGATAATCAAACAGATAACAAAAAACAATCCTCTATGAAACTTGTCA
>JALFTM010000045.1 GCA_022788345.1 Bacteroidales bacterium | reverse complement strand
GTCTAATTCCATATTTATATAATGGTATGGTATGTTTCTAATTTGCTAAAGCGTTGTGCGCGAATAGGCGGGCTTGTCAATGGGGCAAAAGTCTTTATCGAGAAACTTGAAGTAGCCGACGATAGCTATCATGGCAGCATTGTCCGTGGTGTATCCAAATTTCGGAATGTAGATTTTCCATTGTCCGCTTTCTCCTTTTGCTTGGAAGGCTGTGCGTAGCGCCGTGTTGGCCGATACGCCACCGGCAAGGGCAACGTGCTTAATGCCTGTGTCTTTAGCCGCCTTTTCCAACTTTTTCATGAGAATGTCAACGATGGTTTTCTCCAAAGAGGCTGCGAGGTCTTCTTTGTTCTCTTCGATGAAATTGGGATTGTCTTTAAGTTGGTCGCGGAGGAAATAGAGGAAAGAGGTTTTCAGCCCGCTAAAGCTATAGTCGTAGTTAGGAATGTTTGGCTTGGCAAACTGAAAAGCTGTGGGGTTGCCTTGTCGGGCAAGTTTGTCAATAATAGGCCCTCCGGGGTAGCCAAAGCCCATGACTTTTGAGCATTTGTCCATGGCTTCGCCTGCAGCGTCATCAATGGTTTGCCCGATAATTCCCATCTTGTTGTAGGCATCGACACGAACGATCTGTGAGTTGCCACCGCTCACCATTAAGCAAAGGTAAGGGTAGGGAGGTGTTTCCAGTTCTTCGCCCTCTGTCTTTAGGAAATGAGCAAGGATGTGACCTTGCAGGTGGTTCACTTCGATGAGGGGGACGCCAAGTGCAATGGCCAAACCTTTGGCAAAGGAAACGCCCACGAGCAATGAACCCATAAGACCCGGACCTAAGGTCACAGCGATGGCCGATATGTCTTCTTGTGTGATGCCTGCTTTTTTGAGTGCTGTGTCCACAACGGGAAGTATGTGCTGTTGATGAGCACGCGAGGCCAGCTCAGGAACGACACCGCCGTAGAGTTGGTGTGCTTCTTGTCCCGCAGTCACATTGCTGAGCAAAATGCCATTTTTGATCACTGCGGCCGATGTGTCGTCGCAACTACTTTCGATGGCAAGAATTACTATATCGTTGTTCACTAATGTTTGTTTTTAATAGGTGAGAATTTCTAAGCCGTCTTCTGTCATTAAGAACGTGTGCTCCCATTGCGCAGAGGGCATTTCGTCTTCGGTCACAACAGTCCATCCGTCTTCTTCGTCAATGAAGACATCGCGCATTCCCATGTTGACCATGGGTTCAATGGTGAAAACCATTCCCGGAACGAGGATCATACCATCTGTGTGTGTGTTGTAATGGTCCACATCGGGTGCTTCGTGGAAAGCGTTTCCTACGCCGTGTCCACAGAGTTCGCGTACGATAGTGTAGCCGTGCTTACGCGCATGTTTCTCTATGGCTTTACCGATGTTGCCAACAGGTGTCCAAGGTTTGGCGGCTTGCATGCCGATTTCAAGACATTCTTTGGCCACTTGCACGAGTTTTTCTTTCTCTGGGTCGGTTTTTCCTATGATGAACATGCGAGAGGCATCTGCGAAATAGCCATCGAGAATCGTTGTGATGTCTACGTTGATGATGTCGCCTTCTTCTAAAATTTCATCTTCTGAGGGGATGCCGTGGCAAACCACTTCGTTGATGCTCGTGCAGATGCTCTTAGGAAAACCTTCGTAGTTCAAACAAGCAGGAACACCCCCTTTTGAAACAATAAAATCGTGCACCATTCGGTCAATCTCTGCCGTGCTCATGCCTGCCTTGATGTTGGCCGCAACGAGGTCGAGTGCGCCTGTGTTGATGACACCACTGCGACGGATGCCTTCAATTTGTTCAGGAGTCTTTATGAGTTGGCGTTTGGGGACGAGCTTCCCTGCATTTTGGAGGATCAATATCTTTTTGTCGAAATCCGTCATCTCTTGGCCTTTGGGGATGGACCAATTGCGAGTGATTTTGCGTTGTACCATATTAAATAAGAAAAGAAGAGGGAAACGACGATGTGTCGTTGCCTAATAGCTCTTCAGTCGTTTACTGCAAAAGTACGAATTTTATTCTGAATAGCTGTCGAGAGGAAAGGAGTAGGGGTTGAAATAAAAATAACCTTACACCACTTAGTGGGTAAGATTATCATCGTGTGGGCGTTGACGGATTCGAACCGCCGACCCTCTGCTTGTAAGGCAGATGCTCTAAACCAGCTGAGCTAAACGCCCTCTTTTGTGGAGGTTTCTTTTGCAAAAGTGTGTGGGCGTTGACGGATTCGAACCGCCGACCCTCTGCTTGTAAGGCAGATGCTCTAAACCAGCTGAGCTAAACGCCCTCTTTTGTGGAGGTTT
>JALFTM010000044.1 GCA_022788345.1 Bacteroidales bacterium | reverse complement strand
GGCATTTTCGAGCATCTCGTTCTCAATGCGTTGCGAGAGGTCAGCGGCAGGGATTTCGAGCAGGCGCGCCAAAGCCACCTGCAACCCATTCAGGCTCAGGATTTGCTGTTCGGTTTGTTGCTGTTCTAAGTGCTGACTCATGTTGTTTGGAGTTTTGACAAAGGTACGAATTATTAGTGAGAAAAGCCCAAATGATGGCGGAGGAATACCCATGTGCCGTGAACGACGGGACTATTTCTTTTTGAGCGAGAAGACGAATCGGAGGCCTCCTTCTGCTTTGTTGGCGACACTGATGTTGCCACCATGGAAGCGCACGGCATGCTTGACGATGGCCAACCCTAAGCCCGTCCCTCCAGTTTGGCGCGAACGGCCTTTGTCCACACGATAGAAGCGGTCGAAGAGGTGGGGCAAGTGATGGGGTGGCACGCCGTTGCCGTTGTCTTCGAAGGCGATGGTGCATTCCTCGGCCGTGTTTTCGAGCAAGGCGATGGTGATGGCTGTGCCTTCGGAGTAGGCGATGGCGTTTTCCGTGAGGTTGCGAAAGATGGAGATGAGCAGAGAGGGGTTGGCAAGGATGTGCACCTCGGTGGGAAAGAGGATGTTCAAGTCGAGGCGTTTGTCGGAGGGGTAGAGTGCCAGTTCTGCTTTCAAGTCGTCGAGCAGAGCGTTGAGATAAATCGGTTCTTTATTCATCTGCTGTTTGCCCTCTTCCACACGGGTGATGATGGAGAGGTCGCGCAGGAGGTTGCGCAGGCGTTGGCAACTCTGATAGCAGCGATCGATGATTTTGGTTTGCTGTGCTTGGGAGAGTTGAGGAGTGTTGATGAGGGTTTCGAGACAGATTTGTATGGAGGCAACGGGGGTTTTGAGTTCGTGGTTGATGTTGTTGGTGAGCTGTCGTTTGAGACGCACTTTCTCTTGCTCCTGTTCGAGCACCCTTTGGTGGTGGAGGTTGCGCTGCTTGACGGTGCGCAGGAGGAGGAGGAAAATGATGGTGATGATGAGTGTCAGCCCGATGACAAACCACCAGTTTTGACTGTTGGCGGCAAGGGTCTCTTGGAGCGAAACGCTATAAGGCAGGGCACTGCGGAGAACATAGTCCTTGCCCCGTGTGGCGGAGTAGAAGTATTGGATATGGTTCGTTGCCGAGAGCCGACTGATGGTGTGCCCACGGCCGTAGCGGAGGGCTTGTGCCACTTCGCCCCGATAGGCGTGGTTCTCCATGGTGTTGGCATCGGCCATGTTGTCGAAGAGCACCTTGCCGTGTTTGGAGAGGAGCGTGATGCGTATTTCGCCCAGCGGTAGGGCAAAGCCGTGGAGGGCTTCGCCAATGGGTTTGCCATCATCGAGGTCGCTCAGAAGCACTTGGTTGACCACCTGAAGCTGTGCATCCAGCTCCATGGCCTTATGGGCTTTGTCCGTTTGATACTGCGAGTGTATGAACACGCCAACGAGCGTCCATAGCAAGGCGATGGGCAGGAGGTAGAAGAGCGTAGTGAGGCGTTTCTTAGATGCTGAAGCCATAGCCGTAGCCGGAGCGGGTGATAATGTATTTGCCATAGCGACCAATCTTTTGACGTAAGCGGGTGATATTGACGTCGATGGTGCGGTCGAGCACAACGACCTCGCCTTTCCACACCCGGTCGAGGATTTCTTCTCTGCTATAAATGCGCCCTTGGTGTTTCATGAAGAAAGCCAAAAGTTCAAGTTCTTTCTTGGCGAGTTTGATTTCTTGACCATCGATGGTGCAGCGCATGAGCTGCATGTCCACCACGAGACCTTCCACCACGTATTGCTCAACCTCTTCGGCAGGTTTCTGCATGGTGCGCCGCAGGACACTCTTGACGCGTGCCACGATGTTGCGCACGCTATAAGGCTTGACAATATAGTCGTCTGCGCCGAGGTTCAGGCCGAGTATCATGTCGTCTTCGGTGTCTTTGGCGGTGCAGAAGATGATGGGGATGTGGGCAGTGGTGGGATTGTTTTTCATCATCTTGGCCAGCTGTATGCCACTGATTTCGCCCATCATGACGTCGAGGAGCACGAGGTCGTATTCCGAAAGATTCATCATCAAGGCGCACTCCGCACTCTCGGCCGTATCGACAAGGTAACCTTCATGTTCTAAGTTGAGTTGCAAGAGTTCGCAGAGCGTTTCTTCATCGTCCACAACGAGGAGTTTCTTTGCCGTCATAACGTTTGCTGTTTTTGAAAAGTTGTTGGTGCCACCTGCGGTGGTCGTGTTTGCAAAGTTACACGAAATCCATGGGCAGAGAGACACCTGAAACAGAAATTTAACATCCCCGCCCCTGCGATGAATTTCCGCAGGCGACGACGACTGACAACGGCTTTTCTAACGACACATTTACGCCACTGATTTTCCGACACTTACAAGACGCAAAAACAAGTAGCGCAATCTCTGTTTTTTTCTTGCGCTTCTCCATTTATCTGCCTGCGGTGAGAGAAAAACGAAGTGGCGCGCCTTGGCGAGGGCATGTGCCCAATGTTTCTCTTTTCCTTTGGTGGCCAATCTCTTATCTGTGCTATGTGCTGGTCCGTCTCCGCAGTTTCACAAAGACCTAACAAAGGTGTAACAAGAATGAAACATGATGGGGCTACTTTTGCAGTGTCAAAACAAGTTAGATATTGACGATGAAAACAAAATGTTTCTTGGCAGGTTTGCTAACCTGCACGACAACGCCTCTTGTGCATGCGCAAGTTGCAGAACAAGCCCCCAGCCCTAAAGGACAAGCCATTGTTCAAGTGTTCACCAACTTCCACACAGGCTTTGGTGCTCAGAACGAGGAGCGCGGTTTTGAGTTGGAGCGGAGCTATCTCGGCTATCAGTATCACCTTGGGAAAGGGCTATCTGTGAAAGCAGTGTTCGACATTGGCAAGTCGTCTGCGGTGAACGACTATCACCGCATCGCTTATGTAAAGCACGCCGAAATTGCTTGGAAAAAAGACAAATGGACGCTCAATGGCGGATTGATTTCGACCAAGCTGTTCAACTTCCAAGAAAAGCACTGGGGCTATCGCTACGTGGCCAAGTCGTTTCAAGATGAGTACAAATACGGAAGTAGCGCCGACCTTGGTCTATCGGCCACCTACGATGCTACGCCTTGGCTCTCGCTCGATGCCATTGTGGTCAATGGTGAAGGATACAAGAAAATCCAAAGCCACGATGGGCTCAACTATGGACTTGGACTGACGCTGACCCCTCTTAAAGGCTGGAGCTTTCGCCTCTATGGCGGGCTGAACGAGAGCGGTGTGAAAGAAAAGAAAGATGTGGTGAACGTGGCCACGATGGTGGGCTACAAAGACAAGCGGTTGAGCTTCGGTGTGGAATACAACTACATGAGCAACAATGCGCATATTGAAGGCGCAGATCGCAGCGGCTTGTCGGTCTATGCCTCCACACAACTTGCCAAGAATGTGCACCTCTTCGCCCGCTACGACGACAATTTCTCCAAAGCCGACTGGAACAAGGCGCAAGATGAGGCACAGGCCTTGCTGGGCGCAGAGTTCAAGCTGGGGAAATACGTCAAACTCGCCCCCAACTTCCGCCTCTCTCTGCCTAAGGACGAGGGAGCAAAAACAGGCTACATGGCCTATGTCAATTGTTATTTCGGATTATAACCTCTTACATTTATAGAACAGAATATGAACAAGATGTTTCGTTTATCAGCTTTGCTGATGGTGCTTGCAACGTTGTTGGCAAGCTGTGGTGGCAACAAGGAGGGCTTGCGTCCCTCTCAAGCCCTTTCAGGGGCAGGTGCAACCTTCCCTTTGCCTTTCTACAACGTGGTGTTCGAGCAGTTTGCGACCATCAACGGTGACGAAGTGGCCTATGGTGGCAATGGTTCGGGGGGCGGTGTGCGCAACCTCAAGGACCAAATCGTGGACTTCGCAGGGAGCGATGCCTTTTTGAGCGATAAGGAGATGGCGGAGATGCCTCCAGTGGTGCATATCCCCACTTGCATGGGAGCGGTGGTGCTGGCCTACAACCTCCAAGGGGTGGGACAGCTCAACCTTTCGGGCGATGTGGTAGCTGACATTTTCGCTGGTAACATCAAGACTTGGAACGACCCTCGCATCACTGCGCTCAACCCCAAGGCGAAGCTTCCCGCCGAAAAGATCATTCCTGTGTTCCGCTCCGATGGTTCTGGCACAACGTTCGTCTTCACCGATTATCTCACCAAGGTGAGTCCTATGTGGGGCAAACAATATGGCGCAGGCAAATCGGTCAACTTCCCCGTAGGGCAAGCCGCTAAGGGCAATCCCGGCGTGGCAGGTGTGGTGGCCAAGACGGCCAACACCATCGGTTACATCGGCTCGGAATATGCTTTTGCGCAGAAGATACCTTACGCCACGCTCAAGAATGCTGCGGGCGAGTTTGTTGAACCCAACGCGGCTTCCATCTCTGCTGCGGCAGCAGGCGAAATCCCTGCCGACACCCGCACTTCTATCACCAACTCTTCGGCCAAGGGAGCTTATCCTATCAGCACCTTTACATGGATGATTATCTACAAGGAGCAGAACTATGCCAAGCGCACCAAGGATCAAGCCCTCGCCACGCTCGACCTCGTGCAGTATGTGCTTTCGGAAAAGGCACAAGCCATCACGGCACAAGTGCACTATGCGCCACTTCCCACCAAGGCCGTGGAACAAAGCATCAAGAACTTGAAGACAGTGACCTTTGACGGACAACCGCTCCTCAAATAAAAACCGCTCTTGTAATGAACGATAAAGTCTACCGCAGCCTGCTCCTCGTGGCAGCGTGTGTAGTGCCCATAGTGTGCGGGGGCGTAATCTACGCCCTCGTCACTGACGCATCTGCGGCTTTTGCACATTTTGGTTTCTTCCAATTCATGGCCTCTGAAGCATGGGACTACACCCAAGGGCACGAACAATATGGAGCGTTGCCTTTCATCACGGGCACACTCATGACCACCTTCTTGGCCCTGCTCTTCTGTATCCCCTTCTCCCTCCCTGTGGCTCTCTTTGTGGGCGAATACTTCAAAGGCACGGCCGTGGCCACAGTGTTGAGCACCGTCATCGACCTTTTGGCAGGCATCCCTTCCATCATCTACGGCCTATGGGGGTTCTACACCCTGCGCCCGCTGATCATGTCTCTCAACATCTCACCACAGGGTTCGGGCATCCTCACTGCCTCGCTCGTGCTGGCCATCATGATTGTCCCTTACGCTTCATCGCTGAGCGCAGAGTTCATCAAGATGGTGCCCTCCGACCTCAAAGAGGGGGCATACAGCTTGGGGGCTACCCGCTTCGAGATGATTCGCGCCGTGGTGTTCCCCGTAGCTGGTTCGGGTATCTTCTCGTCCTATGTCTTGGCCATCGGGCGCGCCTTGGGCGAGACCATGACCGTGACGATGCTCATCGGCAACACGAACCAAATCCCTGACTCCATCACCGCCACGGGCAACTCAATGGCCTCCATCATTGCCAACCAATTTGGCGAAGCCGATGGACTGCGCCTCTCTTCACTCGTGGCCATCGGACTGATACTCTTTCTGCTCACCGCCCTCATCAACCTCGTGGGAAAGATGATGATCAAACGGGCACGCATTGTATAATTGTCTTCTATGAATAGTTCCAAAATATCTCGACGCCTACTCGTCAATCGTCTCTTCCGCACCACTGTGTGCGTCATGGCGATGCTCATGGTCGTGCCCCTCATGGCCATCTTGGGCGAGGTCTTGTTCCGTGGCTACGGCTATCTCTCGTGGGAGTTCTTCACCGAACCTACACCCACGGCCTACAACGCCATGACGGCCATCGCTGCCGGCGAGGCCATTCCGGGTGGCATCGCCAATGGCATCATTGGCACGATGCTCATGCTCGGCATGGCCACTCTTGTGGCCGTTCCCGTGGGCATCCTCTGCGGTGTCTACCTCGCCGAACATCGGGAAAAGAAGTTGGCCATGACCGTGAGCTATCTCACCGACCTGCTCCAAGGCACGCCCTCTGTCATCATCGGTATCATCACCTATATTTGGGTCGTTGTGCCCATGCGGGGCTACTCCGCCATCGCTGGGAGCGTGGCCTTGTGTGTGATGATGCTTCCCCTCATCATCCGCGCCACGGAGGAAACCATGAAAATCCTCCCCGCCTCGCTCAAAGAAGCTGGATTGGCACTCGGTGGCAACAATGCAAGGGTGATGCTCAAAGTGCAACTGCCAGCGGCCTTTGGCGGTATCTTCACTGGTATCCTGCTGGCCATCTCGCGGGTGATTGGCGAAACCGCTCCTTTGATGTTCACCGCCTTAGGTTGCTCGCTCATCCGCTGGGATGTGGACAAACCCATCTCCGCCGTGCCATTGCTCATTTGGGAATTCTTCAACGACCCCAACTTGCAAGACCTTGTTTGGGGCGCATCGCTCTTCCTCCTTCTCTTTGTTCTCTTCCTCAATCTGACAGCCAAATATCTCGCTAAAAAATGGAACTCATAAACCCCATCCTTCAATTCAACAAAACCTGCGTGTCGTACACTTCACAGACCATGGCCGTGAAGCATGTCTCTGCCGACATTGACCGCCACACCATCACGGCCATCATGGGGCCATCGGGCTGTGGTAAAAGCACTCTCTTGCGGGCAGTCAATCTCATGCACAACCTCTACCCCAACATCTCGGTGGAGGGCGAAATTCTCCTCAACGGGCAGAACATCTTGGACATGGCACCCATCGAAGTGCGCCGACGGGTGGGCATGGTGTTCCAACGCCCAACGCCTTTCCCCACAATGAGCATCAGCGAAAACGTTCTTGCGGGCTTTGCACTCAACGGCATCCGTCTCTCTAAGAGCGAACGCCAAGAGACGGTGGAGCGTTGCCTGCGCAACGTGTCGCTTTGGGACGAGGTCAAGGATGTGCTTAACAAGAAAGGCACTTTCCTCTCAGGCGGTCAGCAACAACGTCTCTGCATTGCCCGTGCCTTGGCCATGAAGCCCGATGTGCTCTTGATGGACGAACCAACCTCGGCCCTCGACCCCATCGCCACGAAGCACATCGAAGAGTTGCTTTTAGAGCTTCAACATGAAGTGACCATCCTCATCGTCACACACAACATGGGGCAGGCCAAGCGCATCTCCTCGCGCTCCATGTTCATGTATTTGGGCGACCTCATCGAGTATGACCGCACCGAGAAAATGTTTTCCGACCCCGCAGACGACCGCACGCGCGCCTATCTGACAGGAAAAATGGGATAAACAAGCCTGTGGCGTGTGCCTACTCTACGGGCGTATTGGCGCAGGATAGAGACATAAACGATTTAGGGACGCTTGTGGTTCAAGCGTCCCTAAATCGTTTATGTGCTAATGTTTAAAATTTGAGTTTCAACTCTGCGCCAAAGTAGCGGGGCGTGCCTTGCTGTGAAAGGCGACGTCCGAGATTGACGAAGGAGAAGGTGCTATAATCGACATCGGTGAGGTTGCGCCCGTAGAGACTCAATTCCACACCGCCAGCCAACTCTACGCCGAGACGTGCTCCGAGGAGCGCATAGGCATCTTCCTTGGCAGTGTTGGCAGTGTCCCAATAGATGCTTCCTGCGCCATTGAGGTCTGCGCCCACGAAGAGGGTGCGGAAGAGACCTTTGCCAAGGGGCTGACGATAGTCGGCCGAAAGAGCGAAGGTGTGCTGTGGCGTGTAGGGGATGCGGTTGCCATTGCGAGACACGTTGGCGGTGTGTCCAGCGACATATTCGTCGTAGTCGGTGAAGGTGGCATGGGCATAGCCGTAGCTACCCATCACGAAAAGACGATCGTCGAAGAAAGCGCCACGCATGCTGATTTCTGCGCCATAGGAACGGCTCTTACCTGCATTGACGGTTTCGCGACCGAAGCCAGAGGCCACGAAGCGAGTGATCTGCAAGTCGGAAGTGTTCATCAAGAAGAAGGCAACATCCGTTTGCAAACGACCGCGGAAGAGGTTGAGGTGTGCGCCCACTTCATAGTTCCATGTCGTTTCAGGATTATAGCGCATGGTGCGCACATCAGGC
>JALFTM010000043.1 GCA_022788345.1 Bacteroidales bacterium | reverse complement strand
TATATCGCCTCTTTTGGGACGAATTTTCCAGCTGGTATCTCGAGTTGGCGAAGCCTACTTACGGCCAACCCATCGACCGCACTACTTACGAAGCGACACTTGGTTTCTTCAATGATCTCCTCCACCTCCTCCATCCCTTCATGCCATTTATAACAGAAGAGTTATGGCAACATCTCCTTGAGCGAAAAGCTGGTGAGAGCATCATGGTAAGTTGTCAAAACATTGCCGCTCCTACAACCGAAGATGAGGCGTTGTTGCGAGATATGGAAGAAGCCAAAGCAGTTATTATTGGTGTACGTGCCATTCGCAATGCTAAGAACATTGCACAAAAGAACGTGTTACAACTGCAAGTTGTTGGTAACAATCCTGTGGCCGCTTATGAAGCTATTGTCCAAAAGATGGCCAACGTATCTCCAATCGAAGTGGTTGATACAAAAGCTGCTGGCACATCTTCATTCATGGTAGGCACCAGCGAGTTTGCCGTGCCTCTTGGTAGCCTCATTGATGTAGCTGCCGAAATTCAAAAAGCTGAAGCAGAGTTGAAACACTTGGAAGGCTTTCTCGCAGGAGTCATGAAAAAGCTTTCTAACGAACGATTTGTAAATAGTGCTCCAGAAGCTGTCGTAGCACTTGAGCGCAAAAAACAAAGCGATGCCGAGAGCAAAATTGCCACCCTTAAAGAGACCTTAGCCGCAATGAAGCAATAGATTTAGCGAAGGCTATCCGTACCCTACAACTGCAATGGGGCGTTTCAGTGATACTGAAACGCCCCATTGCTTGCATCTACTATGGAGAGACTTGGCACTCGGCCATTTTCTCTAAAACAATTAGGGACATCCTGAATAAGGATGTCCCTAAAAGAGAACTTATCAAGTTTAGTATTGAGGAGAACGGAGATACCAATTGGAAACGTTCTGCAACTTGCCAAATAGAGTGGCATCGTAGCTTGTCGGATTCTCATAAGGAGCGAGGTCCACATTACGACGTGCTATTTTCCAAGCCAACCAATTTGTACCATCAGTACCAGCAACGTTCTTGTGGCGAGCAATACGGATGAGGTCTCCCATGCGGTAGCCTTCATAGGCCGTTTCAAGTGCCATCTCATCGACGATGAGTGTCTCTACTGCGTTGATTTCCTCCGCTGAAGCCGCTACGGGAGCAGGAGCTTCAACATATTTATAGTTGCTACGGTCGATGCTATCCTTAACGGTGATCGTATCGACGTACACTTCATTCTTAATTTTAGTAGCCAATGCTTTCACATCATTTGTCAATGTATTGCTACGATTGGCTTCTTCCAAGATGCGTTGCGATACCACTTTTGCGTATGTGTAAACAGTATCCAAATCGCCCTTTTCACCAGTTCCCAACTCGTGGATACCGACATTGGAGAACGAGGTATTTCTACCAAAGTCCAAATACTTTTTATCTCTTGCACGAAGAATTTCATCGGCAGTGAGATAGTCAAGACCATTGGCTACATGACTCACATAATACTTACCATAGATAGTAGAATCTGCATCGCTGAATGTTGAAGAGCTCAACATCAATTCAGGGATTTTGTTCACCGTACCTGCTTTATCTTGGAAAGTGTTCATACCTCCTAAGCCATCACGCAGAATAGCAAAGGCATGGCGAGGGAAACCTGCACGGTTAATGGCCTCGGCAAAATTCAAATAGATTTTGCGAATGCGATAGAATGGAATGCCATAACGGAAAGTGAACGCACCTCTACTACCAGAAGCATTGAACTTCTGGATAAAACGCATTTTCTTTCCATCTGTTGTCACCAATTCAGGCGCAGTTCCTTCCAAACGTGCATCGCCTGTTGGACGATACTTGATGTCATAATTCACATCAATCGTGGCTGCTAAAGAGGCTTCATATCCACTATAAGATTGTGTCTTATTCAATTTGATGTAGCTATTAGAAGGAGCGACTTGGCGCATACGATCTGTGGGTGTCAAAGAGATTGCACCGACAGCACTTACCGTAGATTCAGCACTTGATTCACTTGAAGAGCTTGAAGAGCTTGAAGAACT
>JALFTM010000042.1 GCA_022788345.1 Bacteroidales bacterium | reverse complement strand
GACGGATATGAACGAGTCGCGCGAGTTGATTTACAATCTTATTCTTAGCTATCGCAAAGTGAAAAATGAGGGTGTTGTGGCCATCTACAACCGCAACATGTTCGATCAGTATTCGCACTTTGCACGCATCGGTAAGGGGTCTTTAGGTGGCAAAGGGCGTGGTTTGGCATTTATGAGCACCATTGCCGCACGCCACCCGAATATCGCTACGGAAAATTTCTCCGTGCGCATCCCACGCACCGTCGTTATCTGTACGGACATCTTCGATGAATTCATGGAGCGGAATGCGCTCTACCCTATCGCCCTCAGTGATAGTTCGGACGAGGACATACTCGCCGCTTTTCAGCGTGCCACTCTCCCAACGGTTGTGCGTGAGGATTTGGAAAACTTGCTCGGTTCTATTAAAAAACCCATTGCCGTGCGCTCTTCAAGTATGCTTGAGGATGCACACTACCAGCCTTTTGCAGGAGTCTACTCCACCTATATGGTGCCTCTTCATGCAAGTACAGACGAAATGCTCACAGCAGTTTGTTCGGCCATCAAAGGCGTTTATGCTTCTGTGTTCTTCCAAGATTCTAAAACTTATCTGACGGCCACACAAAATCTCATCGACCAAGAGAAGATGGCCATTGTGTTGCAAGAAGTTGTAGGAACAGCCCACGAAGACTTGTTCTACCCCATGCTGTCAGGTGTGGCTCGCTCGCTCAATTTCTACCCTGTGGGAGAAGAGAAAACAGAAGACGGCATTGCAAACATTGCTTTGGGACTGGGCAAACATATCGTTGATGGTGGGGTCACGCTTCGCTTTTCGCCACGCCATCCGGAGAATATCCTCCAGCTTGGAAACACTAAGACTGCGTTGCGGGAAACGCAAAAAACATTTGCGGCACTCGATTTAACGAAAACGAAAGTGGCTATTGCTCCCGATGACACCTATAATCTCTGCACTCTTCCTACCGATAAAGTAACGGACAGACGCCTGCTGCGCTATGTGGTATCTACCTACAACATGGAGGATGACTATCTCATGGAGGGTTACTACGAGCGGGGACGAAAAGTTATCACCTTTGCCAATACGCTTTCAAGTGTCCAGTTTCCTTTGGCCAAGACCATTGACGCCCTGCTCAGCATAGGGGCCACAGAGATGGGGCGTCCCGTAGAAATTGAGTTTGCCATGGATTTAGATGCGCAAGACGTCTCTAAAGCCCACTTCTATCTCTTGCAAATCCGTCCCATTGTGGACAATAAAGAATACATCACCGAGGATCTTCACACCGCTTCTACCGAACAGCTTTTACTCTCCTCGCAACGCATGTTGGGCAATGGGTTGGTCAATGATGTTTGCGATGTCATTTATGTGAAGAGCGAGGGCTACGATGCGGCCAACAATCCACAAATAGCGCAAGAGATTGAGCATCTCAACCGGCAGATGCAAACAGAAGGTCGCACCTATATTCTGATTGGTTCAGGGCGTTGGGGAAGTAGCGACCCTTGGCTGGGTATTCCCGTGAAATGGGCACACATCAGCGAAGCACGCATCATTGTGGAACGCGGACTGGAACACTATCAAGTCGACCCTTCTCAGGGTACACACTTCTTTCAGAATCTCACTTCGTTCGGAGTAGGTTATTTCACCATCAACCCTTTCCGTGGCGATGGCTTCTTTGACGAGGCTTACCTCAATGCTCTGCCTGCCGAATATGAGAGTGAACACCTGCGCCACGTGCGACATACCCAACCTTTCATCATCAAGATGGACGGCCGAGGTGGTATTGGCGTTGTGGAAAAACCGCTTTAGCATTTTATTCTGCCACAAAAACAGACGGTGCTCATAGTTGTGTATGGATGCCAATGCCATACCTTATTTCTCCACTTGCGCCACTTCAAAAATCAGGAGGCGCATGAAGAAAATACGGGAGGCGCATGAAGAAATTTCTTCATGCGCCTCCCGTATTTTATGCTATGGAAGGTGCTTTTTGTCAATCAGCGTCCCTTCTCAGCATTTACTTCTTCTTCATAATGTGTCCTACGAAGTAGGCAATAAGGAGCAGGTAGGCCACAAGCGACAATACTTGTCCGCCCATACTATCTGCCCATTCAGGAATAAGAAGATTGATAGAACCAAACTGAAGTCCTGCGCTCACAACGCCCATCAAAGCACCTCCAGCAATGAAGCCACTGGCCAAGAGCGTTCCTTTCTCTATGCGGGCATTATTAACTTCCGCATCTTTAGAGCGAGAACCCACATACCAATTGACCAAACCACCAACGAGCAAAGGCAAATTGAGTTGCAGAGGGATGAACATACCCAACGCAAAAGCCAAAGCACTGATGCCACGCCACGTTAAAAGAATGCTAATCAAAGCCCCTATGCCATAGAGCAACCAAGGCGCAGAACCATCATTCATCAAAGGCTCAATCACTGCTGCCATGGCGCGTGCTTGAGGCGCTGCCATAGTGTTTTCATCGGCAAAGCCATAGGTCTTGTTCAAAATCATAATGACTCCACCAACAGTGGCCGCGCTGACCAAAACACCGAGGAACTTAAACGTTTGTTGCTTCGCAGGAGTAGAGCCTAACCAATAGCCAATTTTCAAATCTGTGATGAAGCTACCAGCAGTGGACAGCGCCGTACACACCACACCGCCCATAATGAGTGCAGCCACCATGCCACCAGTGCCTTTCATGCCTACGGCAGCCATAATGATACAAGCCACAATAAGGGTCATCAAGGTCATACCAGACACGGGATTGCTACCAACGATGGCGATAGCATTTGCCGCCACTGTAGTGAATAGGAAAGAGATGAAGGCCACAATCAGTATGCCAACGAGGGTGAAAAGCAGGTTACCTCCCATCACATCGAAGTAGAAAAAGAGCGTTGTCAGCACAAGGGTTAAGGCAGTTCCAACCAGCACAATTTTCATTGAAAGGTCACGCTGTGTGCGCTGCTCCTCCGTTGGCGCGTTGTTGCCCTTAAAAATCTGTCCTGCCAAGCCAAAGGCACTACGAATAACGCCCCAGCTCTTCAAGATGCCAATGATACCTGCCATGGCAATTGCCCCAATGCCAATACTTTTAGCATAAGCATAAATCTGTTCGGGAGAGGCTGTGAGTGCAGAAACCCCTGTGGCAATTTGTAAATCGGGGAAGATAAAAGCAATGGCAGGGACAAGCACCCACCACACAAAGACAGAGCCGGCACAGATGATGCTTGCATACTTCAAACCCACAATATAGCCCATGCCTAAAAGGGCAGCACTCGTATTGATGCGGAAGAGGAGCTTGGCATTATCGGCAACGGTGTTGCCAAGTTCAAAAGCGCGCGTCGAGAAGTTCTCTGCCCAAGCGCCGAATGAGGCTACGGCAAAATCGTATAAACCTCCGATGAGGCCTGCCACCAATAGAGTGCCCGACTGGCTACCGCCACCTTCGCCACTAACAAGCACTTGGGTCGAAGCTGTGGCTTCGGGGAAAGGATACTTGCCGTGCATGTCCTTCACAAAGTATTTGCGGAAAGGAATTAGAAACAAGATACCCAACACACCACCAAGCGTTGAAGCAATGAAAATTTGCAAGAAATTGATGGTGATTTCAGGGTATTTTGTTTGCAGAATGTATAAGGCTGGTAAAGTGAAAATCGCTCCTGCTACAATCATCCCCGAACAAGCACCGATGCTTTGAATGATGACATTCTCGCCCAAAGGGTCTTTGCGTCCTGCTGCTCCCGACACACCGATAGCGATGATTGTGATGGGAATTGCCGCTTCAAACACTTGTCCTACTTTCAAGCCCAGATAGGCTGTCGCAGCGGAGAATAGCACCGCCATGAGCAGTCCCCAAGTAATGGACCAAGGCGTTAGCTCTTTGTACTGCTTCTTCGGTGACATCAAAGGTTCGTATTCTTCGCCCTCTTTCAACTCACGGAAAGCGTTCTCAGGAAGTTTTGTCTGTTCCATATCGTTAAAGTTTTAATTCATTCTGTCTCTGTAATCCTCGTAGCAATACTCACGCAGGATTTCCAACACATTGTTTTCACGCAAGAGGGCGATACCGGGATGGTGGATGCCGTTGAACATATTTGTCTTCACCGTCGTGTAGTGTATCATGTCCTCAAAAACAAGACGCTGACCAATTTTTAAGGGTTCAGCGAACTCCCAATAGCCCATAAAATCGCCACTCAAACAACTGTTGCCCCCAAGGCGATAGAACAAAGGTTCACGTTCGCGTCCTTTGGCCGTGTCCTCGCCCCACGCCTTTGCGCCACGGATGGCTGGCCAATAAGGCATCTCCAAGCAATCAGGCATATGGCAAGTGAACGACACGTTCAAAATGGCGGTTTTGATACCATCATTCTCCACGATGTCCACCACATCGGCCGTCAAGACCCCCGTTTGCCAAGCGAAAGCCGATCCGGGCTCCAACGTGATGTGCAAGTTGGGATAGCGATGCTTAAAATCTGACAATATGCGAATAAGGTGCTCTACATCGTAGTCCTGCCGTGTCACCAAATGACCACCGCCAAGATTTAGCCATTTAAGCTGTGGTAACCAACGGCCAAACTTTTCTTCCAAATGCTTCAGGCTTTTCTCTAAGGCGTAGGAGGTGCTTTCGCAATGGTTGTGGCAGTGAAAACCCTCAATGCCCTCAGGCAACGCTTCGGGCAATTGGTCGCTTAAAATGCCAAACCTTGAACCCGGTGCACAAGGGTTGTACAGCTCGGTCTCTATCTCACTATATTCGGGGTTCACCCGAAGTCCAAGACTGACCTCTTTGCCTTTGGTACGGGCATGGAAGCGTTCATACTGGGACAGAGAGTTGAAGGTGATGTGGCTGCTACAGGCAACAATGTCGTCGAAAGTGTTGTCTTCGTAAGCAGGCGTATAGGTATGCGCCTTTGATCCAAACTCCTCAAAGGCTAAACGTGCTTCATAGAGCGACGAGGCCGTTGTGTGTCCGATGTATTCACGGAAGATGGGAAACGTTTTCCAAAGGGCAAACGCTTTGAAAGCCAATATAAATTCTACGCCCGCCCGCTCACTGATATTTTTTATCAGCGAGAGATTGCGACGCAAGGCCCTCTCCTCCATAATATAATAGGGAGCTGGGGCATCAAGATAAGTATTAGGGTCGATTTGCATATCTAAAATTAAAGGACATATGGTAGGGACGTTTGGTGCGAGTATTTGAAACGTCACGTAGTGTTCTAAAAGCGAGTTGTATCGACTTTCAAGCATCTTTGCGAACGCTTTGCGCAAGCATTCCTACTGCTCTTCCTATCAGCTAAGTAAAATGAAAAACGAAGGGCATACCTTCTCTCAAAGATATGCCCTTGGTGTTAGTAACGGACTTAGGGCGCTACTTTACATTACGCCTTTTTCACGCAAACGCTGCTGCCACTTCCAAGCACTGCTGAGTGCCTCTTCGAGAGTGTGAACAGCCTTCCAGCCAAGCACATCGTTGGCTTTGTCGACATTGCCCCATACTTTTTCGATGTCGCCAGCACGACGAGGACCAATCTTGTATGGGAGCTTAACACCTGTGCATTGCTCAAAGGTATTGATGAGCTCCAGCACCGTGTAGCCACGACCTGTGCCAACATTGAACACTTCCACTGGATCTGCATTTTTGCCATTGACGATGCGCTCCATGGCTGCTACGTGTGCTTTTGCGAGGTCTACAACGTAGATGAAGTCGCGCACACAAGAGCCATCGGTGGTGTCGTAGTCGTCGCCAAAGACGGTCAGCTCCTTACGGATGCCAATGGCTGTTTGCGTAAGGTAAGGGATAAGATTGGCAGGCACACCATTTGGAAGTTCACCAATAATAGCTGTAGGATGTGCGCCGATGGGGTTGAAATAGCGAAGGATGATGGCACTAACAGGTGCACCACTCTTTACATAGTCTTGGATTATCTCCTCATTGATTTGCTTTGTGTTGCCATAAGGGCTTTCAGCCACTTTGATGGGAGCTTGTTCTGTCACTGGGAGGAACTCTGCATCGGGCTGTCCATAGACAGTGCAAGAGGAAGAGAAGATGATGCCCTTTACGTTGTACTTAGGCATGATCTTCAGAAGATTTACCAAAGAAAGGATGTTGTTCTCATAATACTTCAAAGGCTGTTCCACACTTTCGCCAACAGCTTTTGAGGCGGCAAAGTGGATGATACCTTGTATACCTTCATATTTCTGGAATACACCTTCGAGGGCCTCAAGGTCGCAGCAGTCCACCTGTTCAAAGGCAGGGCGTACACCTGAAATCTCTTCAATGCCATCCACAACATCGGCATTAGAGTTTGAAAGATTGTCGATGATAACAACCTCATAGCCTGCACTTTGCAATTCAACAGTTGTGTGCGAACCAATAAAGCCCGTACCGCCTGTTACGAGAATTCTCTTTTTCATTTTCCTGTTTATTTAGCAAATTCCTTACTGATATATTAGCCTGTGGTGAGGAAGTTTGCTCACGGGAACGGCTTCGCTGTGGCTAAAACATCATTCCTCACTCATTTTAATGATACAAAAGTAATGAAACTCTCTCAACCCGCCTCTATTAAGGACCTACTTTTTTGCAATCTACTCTAAAGTTTTTTTACGAGATTTGGCAACAAATTATTAAGCTTTTATAGGAATGTTTAATTTTGAGCGTTGTCGTCTTATCTTCGCTACGGGGGTAGAAAAATCTGTGTGCGCCATTTGTTTTTTCGCCATGCGCCATCTGTCTTTCTTCTTTGCGCTTGCCGAAAAGCGTTTTTTACCAAATAAAAAGGCGAGCAAATGCCCTTCTTCGGGTCTGCTCGCCTTGATGCTACTGCAAAGATAACACATAGAGTAGCAATCTGCAAATGCAAATGTAGCAAAGTCTAAAAGACAGACATGGACGGTTTTTTCTATGTTTCTTCAGTGTTGCCCTAAAAATTGCTGTTTATGACCATCACTCGGTGAAGCCACGAAGCACTTAGCACGTAGTTTGTTTCTTCCTTTGTTCATCTTAACGCCTTTTCTCCGATTTGTATAGGTAGAAAAACAGCTATTCCTCACCTTGGGCTTTGTTGGTCACAGAGAAAGTAGTATATTTGCCACTTCATTAGGTCTCTGCTCCGATGCAAGAAGCAGGTCATGTTAATCTAATTTCTCGCACAAAGATGTTCATCATAGGTATCGCAGGTGGCACAGGCTCTGGAAAGACCACCGTTGTCAAGAAAATCATGGAAGAATTGCCTGAAGGCAAAGTATCACTCATTCCTCAAGACTCTTACTACAAGAAAGCAGAACCCGGCGTTCCTTTGGAGGAGTTGCGTAAAAAGAATTTCGACCATCCCGATGCTTTCGATTGGGATTTGCTCTTTAAGCACATCAAGGACTTGAAAGAGGGCAAAGCCATTGAACAGCCTGTCTATTCTTACCTTGTATGCGACCGCCTAACAGAAACTGTACATGTTGTGCCCACGCAAGTTATCATCATTGAGGGACTGATGGCACTCTATCGAAAGGAATTGCGCGATCTCATGGACCTCCGCATTTATGTTGATGCCGACCCTGACGATCGGCTTCTGCGTGTGATTGAGCGAGATGTGGTTGAACGTGGGCGCACAGCACGCATGGTGATGAGCCGCTACGAGAAAGTGCTCAAGCCTATGCACCGCGAATTTATCGAGCCTACAAAACAATTTGCCGATGTCATCGTGCCACAAGGTGGCGAGAACCATCGCGCCATCCATCTGCTCCGCTCTTCTATCGAGAAGATGATACGCGAAAAAGAAGGTGTCATTGAGTAGTGCGCCCTTTACATGTGCTCTGTATCCAAGCCCTTTTCTCGCAGAGAAAGGTTGAAAGCGCCGAGGCACACCCACTTTCTGAAACAAAAACAAGCACTTTCCTTTGGGGTTTCCCAAGGAAAGTGCTTATCTTTGTACCATAGTATATTCATTAAATCAGCTGACTTATGAATCTCAAAAAGTTGCTCCTTTTGAGCGCAAGTGCACTTGCTTTGAGCATGCAAGCGCAGGTGGTAGGAACGGACACAATAAAGAACGCCGAAGCCTTAGACTTCGATACCTATATGCGACAGCTTATGGGCGAATCGAAGGTGCGATTAGACACGCTTCCTCCTTGCTTTCGCTTCCGTGTAGAGTTGAAAGACAAAGCAGGAAGCCCTTATTCGCTCTCCAACCCCTCTGCCTACCTCTCTGAAAAAGCCTTGGCACGCCGTGCAAAGTTCGGCATAAAAGTAGATCAGTATGATTTACCCGTCTCGCCCACTTATTTGGCACAACTGCGAGAGGCTGGTGTGAAAATTTTCAATGTCAGCAAATGGAACAATACCGCTACAATCGAAACTCCCGACAGTGCCATCGTTGAACAAATCAAGGCTTTGCCTTTCGTCAAAAATGTCACTTTCACATGGAGTCAACCTAAAGTTGTTTCCGTACCAGTCTTGACAGAAGAAGACCGCACTCCAAAGAACAAGCTCGAACCCTACAAAGACATCTATGGCGGTGCGCAACATCAAGTGGAGATGCTCTCTATTCCTCAACTCCACCAATTGGGATACAGAGGTGAGGGTGTCACAATTGCACTGATTGACGGCGGCTTTCAGAATGCCGATCGTGTGAGCACAGTGAAGCAAGAAAATCTCCTTTCAACATACAACTTTGTGCGTCCAGACAGTTCTGTCTATGTAGAAGGCGACCACGGCTTAAATGCTCTCTCTTGCATTGTGGCCAATGAACCTTACGCTCTCATCGGCACAGCCCCTGAAGTAAAGTTCCATCTCCTCGTGAGCGAAGACGGCCTTAGCGAGCAACTTGTTGAAGAAGACAACTGGGCTGCTGCTATTGAATATGCCGATAGCGTTGGTGCAGACCTCGTAAGCTCCTCCTTGGGCTATTACCATTTCGACCACAAGGCCATGGATCACACCTATCGTGAACAAGACGGACACACTTCCTTTGCATCGCGAGCAGCATCCTTAGCGGCATCGCGCGGTTTGGTTGTGTGCATTAGCGCAGGCAACGAGGGCGACAATAGTTGGAAAAAAATTGGTTTCCCTTCTGATGCCAAAGACATTCTTACTGTAGGCGCATTGAAAGCCGACAGTATCAACACTGTTTTCTCGTCCCTCGGAAACACTGCAGATGGTCGCATTAAGCCTGACGTTGCTGCTATGGGACAAGATGTGCGTCTCATTGATGCAGACGGCACTATTACCGAAGCCGATGGCACTTCTTTCTCTTGTCCATTGATGGCAGGAGCCGTGGCTTGTCTGATGCAAGCCTATCCGACAAAGAAGCCTCTTGAAATTATAGATGCCGTACGGCGTAGCGGCCACAATGCCGACTTTCCAGACAATGTCTACGGCTATGGTCTCCCCAACATGATGAAAGCTTACGAGTTGCTGAAACAAGCGCCCGTTGCTACGCCTGCAAAAAAGATAATCGCTAAAAAGCGCAAATAATCCACCTCCTCCAAGGGATGCCACACGCTCTCACTCTTAGTCAACTCAACGGTTTGGTCTCGCTGGTCTTTCAAGACGAATTTAGCGAGACCTATTGGGTGATAGCTGAAATTAGTGAAGCGCATGGGTCAAGCAATGGGCATTTCTACATGGAGCTCATGGAGATGAATGAACATCGGCAGATCTTGGCCAAGGCCCGTGCCACGATATGGGCCAATACGGCCGTTGCACTTCAAGCAAAGTTTCAGCGCGCAACAGGACAGCACATTGGAGCAGGACTAAAGGTGTTACTCCAAGTTCGCCTTAACTTCCATGAAGTTTATGGTTACTCGCTGAACATTCAGGACATCGACCCAGCATACACGCTTGGCGATCAAGCCCAACGCCGACAGCAAATTCTTGAACAGCTCACCGAAGATGGCGTCATCGACCTCAACAAAGAGTTGCCCCTCCCCTGCCCGCTGCGTCGCATCGCGGTTGTATCCAGTGCTACAGCTGCTGGATATGGCGACTTTTCACACCAGTTGAAGCATTCTGGTTACGCTTTTCAAACAAAACTCTTCCCTGCAACGATGCAGGGCGAGCAAACGGAGCAGAGTGTTGTGGCGGCTTTGCACGCAGTTTATGCCGAAATGGAACAATGGGATGCGGTGGTCATCATTCGTGGTGGAGGAGCTACCAGTGATCTTAACAGCTTTGACAGCTATCTGCTGGCAACTACAGTGGCACAGTTTCCGCTTCCCGTATTCACAGGCATTGGACATGAGCGAGATGAAACAATCATAGATGCTGTGGCCAATCGTCGCTTCAAAACGCCAACCGCTGTGGCAGCCTTTCTTATAGAGTATCAGCAAAAGTTGGAAGCTTCGTTGCAAAACCTCGAAGAACGTTTGCACCATGTTGTCACCATGCGCTTACACCAAGAACAAACTCTGCTGGAGCAGGTGGCACGACGCTATCAACGCTTCGGTCATTCCTATACAGTTCGAGAGCGCGAGCGCATCCTACGACTATCCAGCCTATTGGAACGCCATGTTTTATCGGCATTGCAGACGCAAGGACAACAACTATCCCTCCTTCCTTTGCGCTTGCGCCAAGGGGTAAAACGACAGTTCGAACGTACTTGGCAACAACTTTCGCTCTGTGAGAAGTCTATTGCTATGGCTTCTCCCGAACGCATCTTACGCATGGGCTATTCCATCACCACGCACAAAGGGAAAGCCGTTACCACAGCGTCACAACTCAAAGCAGGCGACCGCCTCATCCACCGCTTTGCCGATGGCGAAGCCAGCAGTATTGTAGAATAACTCTTATGGTAAAAAAACAAGAACGCTCCTACGAAGAAGCCATGGACGAACTGACTCAAATTGTCGATAAGATAGAGGACAGTAGCCTTGGCATCGACTCTTTGAGTCAGGAGTTGAAGAAAGCCCAAACGCTCATCGCATTCTGCAAAGAGCGCTTGGGCAAAGTAGAACAAGACGTAAAGCATATATTAGAAGATGGGCAAGGGTAAATTGGCCAAATTTGCCGATATGGCAAACTTCTCGCACGTTGTGGAAGAACCTTTTCCCGACATGGCGAACGATACATTCCCACTCCGTGGACGCTGGAAGCAAGATTTTTTCAAAAACAACAATCCCATTGTGCTTGAACTCGGCTGTGGTCGTGGCGAATACACAGTGGGGCTGGCGCGTCTCTTCCCAGAGAAAAACTTTATTGGGGTAGACATCAAGGGCGCACGTATGTGGACGGGAGCGAAGCAGGCTTTGGAGGAGAATCTCTCCAATGTTGCATTCTTGCGCACCCATATCGAATTCATCGACCACTTCTTTGCGCCCAATGAGGTGGCAGAGATTTGGCTCACTTTCTCCGATCCGCAAATGAAGAAAGTGACGAAGCGTCTGACCAGCACCGCTTTCTTGGAACGCTATCGCCGTTTCTTGGAAAATGAAGGTGTAGTACACGTGAAGACGGACAGCAACTTCCTTTTCACCTACACCCACCATGTGGTTTCACACAATGGCTTCACCGCCGACTTGTGTACGGACGACCTCTATGCCACCCTCGCCAATACGACCGACGAGGAGATGCAACGCATTCTCGGCATACAGACTTACTACGAACAGCAATGGCTCGACCGTGGTTTGAACATCAAATACATTAAATTCCATCTCCCTCATTCCGCTTCTCTCTCCGAGCCTGATGTGGAAATTCCCCTCGACGACTATCGCAGCTACAACCGTAGCAAGCGGTCTTCGCTGGAGATGGCAAAATAAACAAATACAGAACATTATAGACATGACACTCTACCCAAAACTTATCACAGATGCTTTGGCAACTGTGCGCTATGCTGGCACGAAGAAAAACCTCATCGAGTCGGAGATGCTTGAGGGCGACCCACGCATCGATGGCATGACGGTAACCATTACACTCCTCTTTGACAAAAGCACTGACCCTTTCCTCAAGAGCACACTCAAAGCGACCGAAGCAGCTATCCACACCTATGTGAGCAAAGACGTTACGGTGATTATCAACACCAAGTTTGCCCTTAAAGAAAAGCCACAGGTTGAGAAACTGCTCCCCGATGTTAAGAATATCATTGCCGTTAGCTCGGGCAAAGGCGGAGTGGGTAAGAGCACCGTGGCTTCCAACCTTGCCGTTTCGCTTGCAGCCCTTGGCTATGAAGTAGGATTGCTCGACTGCGATGTCTTTGGCCCTTCTTTGCCAAAGATGTTCCGCTTGGAGGACGAACGCATCTATGCTCGTGAAGA
>JALFTM010000041.1 GCA_022788345.1 Bacteroidales bacterium | reverse complement strand
AGAATAAATTCCAAAATTTGTTCTCGTGTAAGTTCCATTATTCTGTCTGCTTTTTAGTTCGCACCTCTAAGATACGAATTTTGGAGCTTACACACTTTTGGGGATACTACCGACACACTATATACATAAATGAGAATTTTCAACCCAAAATGAGTCTTTTGCACGAAGAATATACATCTTTTGAGAAAAATTACATATCCAAAGATTGTTCATTCAGAAAGAGTGTCTTATTTTTGTCGTATCAAACAGTTTGCATCTCAAACATTAGCACTCCGCTCTCATCTACAAAGAGGAAGCTGTTGCCATTTTTGCGGTGCGAATACAGAAACAAAAGAATACATTATCGGAGTGCTCAGCAATGCCACACGGCTTCCCTCTTAAGCACTTCCTTCTAACACATTAAATAATAGACTTTATGAAACGCTCCTATTTATTGATGATGGCGTTGAGCCTTGGAGCATTAACTCTCCAAGCCCAAATCGATGATGTTTACTATGTGCCTACTGCTGAGCAACGTGCCGCAGAGAAAGCACAGCAAGCATTGGAGTCCTCTTATTCTAATTTAGAGGGGAGTCATGCTATATCCTCTAACGAGAATTGGGCAAAAGGTCGCCGTGGCAACTTTGACACAGATGCTTACAACCGCCGTAGCCGTTCGCAAATAACGGATACCATAAATGCTTCTGATTTCAATAACGCTGATGATGATTGGAACTGCACCACTCGTTTGGTACGCTTCCATGCGCCAACCGTAGGTATTATCGTGAGCAGTCCATATTATATGGACTATTATGACTACTGGTATTCTCCACTCAGCTATCGCTACTACGATCCTTTCTGGAGCGATTGGAGTTGGTATGGCTGGAGACGTCCTTGGTATTATAATGGCTGGGGATGGAGTAGCTGGGCTTGGCATAGCCCTTGGTATAGTGGTTGGTATGGAGGCTATAGCCCTTGGTATGGTGGTTGGGGATGGAGTAGCTATCCTCGCTATTGGGGCTACACTCCTCGCTACGACTATGGCTGGCATGACCGCAACTATCAACGTGGTCCTGTAGGCGGTGGTCGCTCGTTCGGCAATGGCAGTCGCTCTTATAGCAACAACGGCTACAATTCTCGTCCTTACACAAACAGACAGAATAGTTCTCGTTCCTACGACAACAGCAATAGCAGTCGCACTTCAGGTCGCTATTACAACACGCAGACACCTTCTGCCCCTTCTCGTAACTACGAAGCGCCAGTGCAACCTCGCACCTATTCTTCACCAGCACCTTCTTCTGCCCCTCGCACTTACAGCGGTGGTGGCGGTATGAGCGGTGGTGGCCGCAGCACAAGCGGTGGCGGTGGTGGTCGCACTTTCGGACGCTAATCCAATTAGAGTTATTCCCATAAAAGCAACAGAATAAGACCAGTAGCCGCATTCTCTTCGAGCATGTGTACACTGGTCTTACCTATCCATAGATAATTATGAAAAAATTTATATTTCTCCCTGCCTTGGCCATAGCAACACTTTCAGCCTCGGCACAAGACATCTACCGTGTAGAGCAACTGGCTGGTTCAGACCTTAATGGTACGGCTCGCTATGTTGGTATGGGTGGTGCGATGAATGCGTTAGGTGCGGACCTCTCTACAATCAGCACAAACCCTGCAGGTATTGGCGCTTTCCGTCGTAGCGATATTTCTGCTACAGCAAGTTTGACAACACAGTCAAATGCAGAAAAGTTCTACGACATAGGCAAAAGCCGTCTTTCCTTTGACCAAGTAGGATTTGTTTATGCCACTAAGATGAATGGCAAAAGTCTGCGCTTTCTTAACTTTGGTTTCAACTACCACAAACAACGCAACTTCAAGAACTTCTTTGGGCTGAACGCAGTGGGAACGACCAATGGTCTTTCACAAAGCGATCAAATGGCACAATTGAGCTTTGTTAATGGCGATGTGGCTGGCGACCTAACCACACAGTACAACAGCAAAGGAGAAGAAATAGAAAATCCTAATCAAAACAAAGTAAGCCCCTTGGCCGTTCTGGGCGCAAACTCCCAAATGGTTGAATATAGGGATGGCGTCTACACCTCTACACCTGCACAATACTACAATTATCATCGCGTGCAATGGGGTGGTATTCATGCCTACGACTTCAACATCAGTGCCAACTGGAACGATCAAATCTATGCAGGCTTAACATTTGGTATTTATGACGTAAACTTCCGTTCGGGCTTGGCCTACGATGAATATCAAGTCGTCAATGGTGCTCAAGCCCACGATTACCACTTCTACAACGAAGACCACCTTGAAGGCTCAGGTTTCGATGTCAAACTTGGTGTGTTGTTGCGTCCGGTCGAGACATCACCTTTCCGCATAGGTTTTACAGTAAGTACACCAACTTGGTACGATCTCTCTTCTTATAGTGCAGTAGATCTTAATTCGCCTTATGGTAGCACGGCTCAAGGCACTTCAGCCAGTGTCAAGACCAACCTCGACTACAAAATTCGCACGCCTTGGAAGTTTGGTCTCAGTCTTGGCACTACAATTGGCCGTAATGTAGCTGTGGATGCCGAATACGAGGTGGCCGACTACTCTGGATCTTCCATCAGTTATCCCGATTATAGCAGCTACGACTATTGGTCTGGCACTTACGCCAATGTCAAAGACAACGTCCTCAAGAACGAAATCAACTCCTCACTCAAAGCTGTTCACACTTTCCGCATCGGTGCTGAAGCACGATTGGCCAATAACCTTTATGGTCGTGTAGGCTACAACTATGTTACGAAAGCTTTCAAGGATAACGCCTATCTCAATCTCCATGTGCAGAATGATGACTATTATAGTCCTTCTTTCTTCTATCAATCGCACACGGATTATGTCAATCTTGGTGACATCAACCGCTTCACTATCGGTTTGGGCTATCGCACAAAGCATTTCTATATTGATGCGGCTTATCAGTATCAAACACAAAAAGCAGATGTATATGCTTTCTATGTATATGATACCAATATCAAAGGTGCATCGGCAAACCTTTTGAATAAGCAAAGCCTCGACTTAAATCGTAGTAATTTCATGGTTACAGTCGGTTATAAATTCTAACCCAAAGATTATCCCATCTTTCCATATATGGAGAGATGGGATAATTCCTTTTACATATTCAAGGCAAAGGCACTATCAAAGCGCCCTCTTCCCTAAGATCGTGCACTTGCCAATGCAACTGTTCGGCCATCAGACGCAGACGCTCACGATAGGCTGCAGAGAGACGAGCATCTAACACTAACATACGGGGGCGAAACCATTGTTGCAACTTAGTGACACCTCCTCTAAATCCTTTCAACACAAAAACATAATCGACGACTAAAGGGGCAGGATTATTATTGTAAGGCAATGTACTATCTGCCAAAGCAACTAAGCTATGCCGATAAGTGATCAATGGATGTTGGTAAAAGATATCTTTTTCCGAAGTTCCTTCACGTATCAGTTGCGGCGGTGCAAGACGAAGACTCTTCCAAGTTGTACGTTGCAGGTAAGCACTGTCTTGCTGAGCTTCAATTGTTGTTGGTTTCCAGAGAAAGGAAGTTTTTGCGTCTCTGACCGCCTGCACCATGGCCGAATGATTCAGGGCATAAAACATCCATTGGGGAGACACTTTGGGGCGTGCAAGCATCTCTACAACAAACACCGCTATTATCCCAGAAACAGCCCACATCAAGCGATGGCGTTTAGGTCTGTCCACTATCCATAATAAACCATACAAGCATCCATAAGCGCAAATAACAGTCACTAATTGTGGATATATTTCTATTGTGCTATTTGGCAGGTCGCCAATAAAACGCAAGATAGCAAATAGCTTTCCCAATAAAAAATCAAGCCCTTTTGCTATCCATACTTGTGCAAAGGGAATCAAGAAAAAGAGCAAGGCTACCGCAATGATAAATGCTACCAAAGGAACAACAATGAGGTTGGCCAAAAGACCATAAAGAGGTATAGTATGAAAAGCATAAGCAACCAAAGGCAATGTCCCTATTTGTGCCGATAATGTAACAAGCAGACTGTCATAAATACTCCTCAGCCAAGGACGCTTATCAACGGCTTCGTAGCGTTTTGCCAAAGGGACAAAACAAAGAATACTGGCCACAGAGAGAAACGACAGTTGAAAGCCAATATCGAAAAGAGCTTCTGGCGAAAATACAAGTATGATTAGTCCAACAAGTGCCAAATTGTTGAGTGAAACCCTATCTCTTCGTAATAACATTGCCACGCTTCCCATCGTAAACATGGCACAAGCACGAACAAGAGAATGTGGTAAGCCCACAAGAAAAGCATATGCCCAAAGTAGTACAACCCCAAGTAGTGTCCCCCAAAGTCGCCAACTACGACGCTTGCAAGGACGAAGCACAACCAGTTGAAACAACGCAAATATAATACCTAAATGCAAGCCGCTAAGCGCCAACACGTGGCTCACGCCTGCGGTGGAGAAAAGCTCTCTTGTTTCTTGTTGCAACCGCTGTTTCTCGCCCAAGGTCAAGGCTGCGATTACACCCAAAACTTCGCCGTCTAAATGCTGTGCATATTCATCTGAAAGCTTTTGTCGCCAGCGCAGAAGACGATACGAAAGACCCAGCGACACTTCTTCCTTTGAACGTTGCCAAGCTTGTGAACGCACATAAAGCGTGCCTGTAATACCTTGTCGGCGTTGGTAAGTGGCATAATCAAAGTCTCCGGGATTTCCTTGCTGGTGCAAAGATTTTATTTGCCCATACATCCACAACACGTCCCCTGCGTGTAGCTTTTCTTTGGGATGTTCATGAATAAAGACATTAACTCTTTCGCCAGTCGATACACAACCAACAAACCGAATTCCTTGCGCAGTTTCTTTAGGAAAATCGTTCACAATGATACGCCATGTCTGCGCATGCCTTGGCCAATTTTTTCTATCTCTATTTGCTGAATAATACTGCCGAGCAAGCCCCAAGCATCCCCAACCCAATAAAAGTAAAATCCAATGCCTCCATTGCTTATTGCCTTTGTTGCGAATAGCATAGAACGCACAAAAACAAAAGGATGCGACACCCCAAACCCAAACGATAGACACCTCTTTAGACCACCACCACTCCCCCACCACAATACCTAAGACAAAGGGCAGAGCAAACCAAAGCATGGGATAGGCCAAGCGTTCTGTCAAAAAGGGCGGACGTCCTTCCATGGTTACCGCATTTTTCTATTGCTCACTTCATTCATTAAAAGCACAGACGAATCCCGAAGCCTGCGCTCCGACATTCGTCTGAACTTTATCTATGTAGCGCAAGGCTTACAAGCTATCTTTCTCGATATCCTTGAAGTACTTGTAGGTGCCGTGCTTAATTTCTTCTGTTGCGGCCTCATCGCAAACAATGATGCCATGTTGGTGCATTTGCAAAACACTAATAGTCCACATTTGATTGACTGGACCCTCAACAGCGGCTTGCAAAGCACGAGATTTATTATGTCCATTACAAAGGATAAGCACTTCCTTGGCAGACATCACTGTACCAACACCTACTGTTAGGGCATGTGCAGGAACATTTTCAGGATTGCCACCGAAAAAACGACTATTGGCAATACGGGTGTCTGTTGTCAAGGTCTTCTTACGGGTACGACTGGTCAAAGAAGAGCCGGGTTCGTTAAAAGCGATGTGTCCATCAGGCCCAATACCACCAATAAAGAGGTCTATGCCTCCTGCAGCTTCAATGGCTTTTTCATAATTGGCACATTCAGCTTCTAAATCTTGAGCATTGCCATTGAGAATATGGATGTTTTCTTTAGGGCAATCAATATGATTAAAGAGGTTTGTTGCCATAAAGCTATGGTAGCTCTCAGGGTGTTCCTCAGGCAAACCTACATATTCATCCATGTTGAATGTCACTACATTCTTAAAGCTCACACGTCCCTCTTTGTTGGCTTTTACTAATTCCTTGTACATTCCGATGGGTGAAGAGCCTGTTGGCAAACCTAACACAAAAGGGCGTTCTGCCGTGGGTGCTGCGGTGTTAATTTTGCTTATCACGTATTCGGCAGCCCAACGGGAAAGCTGCTCGTAATTGGGTTCAATGATTACTCGCATAGAAAACCTATTAAAACAGTTAGTGTATTATGTCTTACAAAAGTAGCTATTATTTCACAGATAACCAACTCTTAAACTCTTTTTATTCAAAACGTATGGCCTTTGCTGGTTGGATATGGGAAATCATATAGCTGGGAATAATGAGTGCCAAGATTGTTATGACAAGCGTAGACACATTCAACGCGATCACCCACAACCAATCAATATCAATCGGCACACGATCTACATAATAAGACATAGGGTCGAGACGTACCAACCCAAATTGGCGTTGCAAAACAATGAGCAGACCTGCAAGCAGATTTCCAAGAAGTAGCCCACGAAGGATAATAAAAGAAGCCAAGTAGAGGAATGTTTCCCGAATACTTGTATTCTTTGCCCCCAAAGCTTTAAGTACACCAATGGTTGAAGTGCGCTCTAATATCAAAATAAGCAACCCACTAATCATAGTGAACCCGGCGACAGCAATCATTAAAATAAGGATTATCCACACGTTGAAATCCAAGAGATTGAGCCAAGCAAAAGTCCCTGCCACACGAGGGTCGTCTTTGACAGAAAGTGTCATCATCGATCCACTTTTTGTTGTTGCCATGTGGAGGTTAATACACTTGGCAACTTCGCCAAGAGAGGCCTCACTTTCCCCAAAATCATTGGTGAAAATCTCCAACTCGCTACACTGTTCCTCATGCCAGCCGTTCAGCTGATTGACTGTAGCCAAATTGGTCATGGCAAAAGTCTCATCGAACTGCTTCAAATTTGTCTCATAAATACCAACGACCTTGAATCGTCGCATTTTAATTGTCTGCTCAAAGAAGTAGGCAAAAACACCATCCCCCACTTTTAAGTCCAAAAGTTTGGCTTGTCGCTGAGAGATCAACAACTCATTGTTCGTTGCCTTACCATGAAAGCGAGGCAATCGGCCTGCCACAAGACAGGTATGCAGAAAAATGGTATCATATCGCTCGTCTCCCCCTTTGAGCACAATGCTCTTGAAGTCGCTCTGTGTTTTCAGTACACCTATTTTTTGCGACACCCGTTGCACATGCTGCACTCCAGATGCTTTTGACACTTGTTCAAAAAGCCCAGTCGGCACATTGATCGGAGCACTCTCTGGCGATTGAAAATAGAGCGGATTAAGCACCTCTATGTGCGAAGCAAAGCCTGTCAGTTTTCGGTTGACCTCTTGCTTAAACCCTTTGACAACACAAACGGCAAGTATCATTACTGCCAGCCCGACAGCAACGCCTAAGGTAGCCACTGTCACGGCAGGCGTGGAGGCTTTTTGTCGCGTCTTATTGCCATCGCCACGAAAGAAATGGCGCGCTAAGAAGAACGGGAAATTCAAGGACTTATTCTTTTATTAAAATACTTTCTATAATCTACTATTACTATAAGCGTGTAGCTTCGTGAATTGTACCGGGATAAGCTTTCAAAGCTTCTCTCAAAACGAGCAACGCATCTTCCAAATCGTCCTTTTTTAGCACATAAGCTATGCGCACTTGGTCTTTTTCCAAGCCGGGAGTTGTATAGAAACCTTGTGCAGGTGCCATCATCACGGTCTTGCCTTCATACTCAAAATCAGAGAGACACCAAGCACAGAATTTTTCCGCGTCATCCACAGGCAAACGAGCCACTGTATAAAAAGCTCCCATAGGAATGGGCGAATAGACTCCAGGGATACGATTCAAGCCATCTATCAAACACTTGCGTCGCTCCACATATTCATCATACACTTCACGCATATATGTGTCATCAACCTCCAGCGAAGCTTCCGCAACGATTTGACCAAGCAATGGAGGACTCAAGCGGGCTTGACAAAACTTCATGACAGCCTCATGCACAGCCTTATTCTTCGTAATCAAAGCCCCTATGCGGACACCGCATTCGCTATAACGCTTGGATACAGAATCGACCAAGACAACGTGCTCCTCCAACCCTTCCAAATGGCAAGCGGATATATAGGGGGAACCCGTATAGATATATTCACGATAAACTTCATCGGAGAAAAGGTAGAGATCATGCTTCAGTACCAGTTCCCGAATTTGATTCATTTCCCGACGACTATAGAGATAGCCCGTTGGGTTATTGGGGTTGCAAATGAGGATAGCCCTTGTATGTTCGTTAATCAAGGCTTCAAACTTCTCAATAGGAGGCAATGCAAACCCTTCCTCTATA
>JALFTM010000040.1 GCA_022788345.1 Bacteroidales bacterium | reverse complement strand
GCGTTGGACAAAATCTTTTTTGTATGTTTGCAAACGAAACACTATATACATCTATACGATATGATTACTATCGAAAATACGCACTTGCGCCTTACCATCGCAGAGGAGGGGGCAGAAATGAAGAGTTTGATTGACCTCGCCACACAGCGAGAAATCTTGTGGCAAGGGGACGAGGAGTTTTGGAATGGCACAGCTCCTATTCTTTTCCCTAACACAGGGCGCTATTGGCAAGGATGCTTCCGCCACCAAGGGAAGCAATTCGAGCAGTCGTTGCACGGCTTTGTACGTCACCGCCTTTGGGCAATAACTCGAAAGGAGGCAGACATGGCGGTTTTGACCTATGAAAGTACAGCAGACGACTTGTCCGTATATCCTTTTCCTTTCCGCCTACAAGTCGCTTATACTCTGAAAGAGCGCGAAGTGTTGGTCGATTTTGAAGTCGAAAATTTAGGCGAAGAAGAAATGCTCTTCCAAATCGGTGGACATCCGGGGTTCAATGTTCGCACTTATGAGGATGACCTTGACAATTATGGCATGGTTCGTATCGAGGGCAAGGCCAAACACATTTTGCGTGCAGGCGAAGGAGGCTGCATGGAGGCTGGCCATTACGAAATTCCTGTTATGGAGAATGGTTTTATTCCTGTCACGGTGGAAACTTTTGCGAATGAGGCATTGATTTTCGAGGAGCACGATGTGGACTTTGTAAGCCTTTTCGATAGTAAGCATCGGCCTATTGTTGCCGTCAGATGTCCCTCCCCTGCCACACTGATTTGGGTACCACAAGGGCAAAAAGCACCTTTTGTTTGCGTTGAACCTTGGTGGGGACTTCCCGACAGCATTGGCTTCAATGGTGAGCTTTCAGAGCGTCGCTATATGCAAAGTGCCCGCAAAGGGATGCCTTGGAAAGGTGGCTTTTCCTTTGTTGTTTTCTAAACAAAGGGAGTTGTTCTTCAAAGAGTGTTCCTCTTCGTAACAACTTTTCATGGTTTCATTTCTTAAAAAAAGAGATTGTTTGTAGGGAATATAAACAATCTCTTTCATTGATACGAAGAGAGAAGTAATTCCTCTGTTTTGTAACACAGCCTTGTCAGTTTGTGAAAAAACAGCCCTTAACTCAAGTTTTTTTCATATCTTTGACGAGAAAATATCATTTGCCAAAATATGAAGAAATACGTGCTTTTCATCGCTTCGCTTTTAGGTGGTTCTTCTATCGCCTTTTCGCAAAGTGAGGGTCTCACGCTGAAAGACATTACCTCAGGAGCATATAGTCCTGATGCCGTGTATGGTATGCGCCCAACTAAGCAAGGTGAGTATTATACACAATTGAGCGATGACCATCGTCAAATCATCCGACGCTCTTTCAAAACTGGCGAAATCGTTGAAATTCTCTTCGATTGTGCGACAGCGCAGGGTGAGGCCAATTTACAAGCAATAGATGGCTACGAACTGTCGCCCGATGAATCAAAAATTCTTATTCGTACCCAAACAAGAAGTATCTATCGCCGTTCCTACACGGCAGTACACTATATTTATAATGTAGCGTCGAAGACCTACGCACCGCTTTCTGATAAAGGTGCGCAACAAGTGCCTTTATTTTCGCCCAATGGTGAAATGGTCGCTTTCGTGCGCAAGAACAATCTTTTTGTCTATCACTTAGGAAGCAAAGTGGAGTGGCAAGTGACCGATGATGGTCAGTTCAACGAAGTTATCAACGGCATTCCCGATTGGGTCTATGAAGAGGAGTTTTCGCTTAATCGGTCTTTCGACTTCAGTAGCGACTCACGTAGTTTGGCATGGGTGCGTTATGACGAGAGCAAAGTGCCCATCTACAGCATGCAAGAATTCAAGGGCCTTCAGCCAGAACGTCGCCAATATGACGAATATCCCGGTGCATTTCAATACAAGTACCCCGTGGCTGGCGCACAAAATTCGACCGTCAGTGTGCATGCTTTCGATTTGTCACAAAAACGTGTGCAAAAAATAGCTGTGCCCTTAGCCACCGATGGCTATATCCCTCGCATCTACTTTACCAGCGATGCCAATAAGTTGGCGGTAGTTACTCTCAATCGCCGACAAGACGAGATGAATATCTATATGGCCAATCCTCATACAGGAGTGGCAAAACTCGTTTTGCAAGAAAAAGCCAATAAGTATATTAAGGAGACG
>JALFTM010000039.1 GCA_022788345.1 Bacteroidales bacterium | reverse complement strand
TTTGTAGTTGCTTATGTTCTGTAGCAGTAAACTTTTTCCGGCTCCCTACTACAGCCAAAACATATTGTTGAGTAGAAAGGGTGTCAATACTTGTTTCTGTTATACGGGAAAGACTGATACTAATCACCGCAGGGCTGATTGCTTGCACTTCCTTGCGGATATCCTTTCCCATCTGGGCATAGCGGGTATAATCACTTAATTGTGTTTCCAACTGACTGATGAGTTCTGTCTGCTCAATCAGTTTGCGATTGCTGACGCCCGAATTTGTAGTGGCTGTATTGAGGGTGTGGCTGAGTAGTAGGCTATCCGACTGTGAGCCTTGGATAACGTTTAGTTTGTAGCCGTCAAGCTGGTACTCTTCCATTAACCCCTGCGCTTTGCTGATAGTCTTTGGTGTGATAATTTTTCCCACGGCTACTACATTCAAGACCTTTGTCTTTTCATCCCTATATTGTGATATAATCTGCGTTCCCTTGAAGGTTAGTTCGTTCTTCACAAACTTCCTCATGTTATTATCTAACACGCTTCGGTGAATAATCTGCATTGTCATATAAGACGCTGGTAGCATAGTTAAGACTACAATGCCTATAATATATCGATTCACCTTCTTCAATCGTTCAGGGCTTACAGAAGTCTTATGCTGGAAGCGCAACATTCTTACTCCGATAAAAGTAGATAGTGCGATAAAGACTGTATTGATAAAGAAGAGATAGAATGCCCCAAAAAAGAAAGAGGGATTGCCCACAGCTAATCCATAGCCCGCAGTACATAGAGGTGGCATAAGTGCCGTTGCAATGGCAACACCCGGTATGACGTTTCCTTTTCCTTTCGTTGCGAGTGCCAAGATACCTGCTGCGCCTCCGCAAAGGGCAATTAGAACATCGTAGAGTGTTGGCGATGTTCGGGCGAGCAATTCTGATTGTGCATCCGTCAGTGGAGTAATAAGGAAGTAAATCGTTGCCGTTAGGACACTGATAACTGTTGCTACAATATAGTTTTTGATAGAACGTTTCAGTAGCTCTAAGTCGCTAATGCCGATAGCACACCCCATGCCGATAATGGGACCCATTAACGGCGATATAAGCATGGCACCAATAATTACCGCAGTAGAGTTTACGTTTAACCCCAAGGAGGCAATAAAGATGGCAAATACCAGTACCCAAAGGTTAGCACCGTGGAAAACAACGCCATTGCTTATTTGTCTTATAGTTTCTTGCTCATTCTCTTTATCAGGTAGGGCATTGAATTGTCTCTTCAGTGCTTGCCAAAGTTGATTGTTGTTCTGTGTCATATTGTGGATTCGATTGCACAAGTGCAGTTTTTTAGATTATAGTAAATCGTTATAGAAGTGTGAGATATTTAAAGCTGTGGGAGTATCGTCAAAAGTTTGTGTAAGTTTATCTTTTTAATCTATCATCATTGATTCAGTCTATTTTTTGCTATTGGGGAGAACTGTGCAAAGATAGGTAATTATTACAAGCAATCGTACTCTATTATGTGCCATTTCACGTCTTTTACGGAGAAGGAGTAAGCATTTTTATAGCTGGTTAGAGAAGAGAAAGGAAGAAAGTCTGCGGATTCAAACTTGTTAAAATCGTTGTCCGTCTTTTAGACTTTGCAACATTTGGGTTTGTTTTTCGGGCGAGAATGTAGTATCTTTGTGTTACAAACAAGGGGGCTGTGGTCGTTAAGAACCATTGCCCCTTTCTTGATGCGTATCGAAGTTGATTTTGGAGGCGTCATTTGGCAAAACTCCCTGTGCAACTTGTAAAATCAGTCTGCGCCTCTTGATTTTTTTTCAAGGCTTGCTGGATGTACGGCAAGCCTTGGAGTTTTTACAGCACACGCCTGTGTGTTAATCTTGGTGTAATATACATAAAACGAATGGACTGATTTTTATTTTCTTCATCCTCGCAGTTTACTCAATCTGCTTGTTCTGCAAAATAGTATCTATTGCTTAATCACTGCGCCAGTGCGAGTATAATCATCGCCCAGTTCAGCTTCTGCTGAACTGGGCGATGTGATAAGCCCCCTTTGCAGAGGTCTTTGGGAATATCCCGTTTGGAAAAGGGATGATTATTTGTGGCGATTGGCTCGCTTGATGCGGATGCTGGCTTTTTTCTTTGCCGATCCTGAGCCGTGCGCCCCTGTGATGTATCCTTTTTTCTTGGCCTTGGTTTTCACTTTGTTGCCATTGTTTGCGGTGGACTTCTTTGTGCCACGCAAAACGATGCCTTGGGTGATGGCCATGTCGATTTCTTCGTCTCCTGCTTTACGCATAATGTGATGGGTTCAATAATTAGTGATGGAAGAGGCGAATGCCAGTGAAGGCCATGGCGATGCCATACTTGTTGCAGGTGGCAATCACATGGTCGTCGCGCACACTGCCTCCAGCTTGTGCCACATGAGTGACGCCGCTTTTGTGGGCGCGCTCAATGTTGTCGCCAAAGGGGAAGAAGGCGTCACTGCCAAGGGAAACACCTGTGTTGTGTGCAAGCCATTCGCGTTTTTCTTCACGTGTCAGTGGTTCGGGACGTTGTGTGAAAAATTGTTGCCACACGCCCTCCTGAAGCACATCTTCGTGGTCTTCCGAGATATAAATGTCGATGGTGTTGTCTCTGTCTGCTCGACGAATGTTTTGCACAAAGGGGAGGTT
Source organism: Bacteroidales bacterium (assembly GCA_022788345.1). Classification (GTDB taxonomy): domain Bacteria; phylum Bacteroidota; class Bacteroidia; order Bacteroidales; family Bacteroidaceae; genus Alloprevotella. The sequence goes on along the minus strand of JALFTM010000039.1, from coordinate 1,048 downwards.
CATGACTTTGGGATGCTGACGCAACCACCAAATGTCTGCCTTTGTGCCAGCCAATCGGGTGCAGTGGATGCGACTCTGCTGGCCTGCGCCGATGCCGATGGCTTGACCATCCTTGGCATAGCAAACAGAGTTGCTTTGTGTGTATTTGAGAGTGATGAGAGCAACCTTCAAGTCGCGCAAGGCTTCTTCGCTGAAAGCCTTGTTGTCTGTTGGTCTATTCTCAAACAGGGTGGGGGAGTTGAGGTCGATGTCGTTGCGTCCTTGCTCGAAAGTGATGCCGAAGACATCCTTACGCTCTATTGGTGTGGGGCGATAGTCAGGATCTATTTGGAGCACGCAGTAAGTGCCTTTTCGCTTCTCTCGGAGAATGTCCAGTGCTTCTTCTGTGAAAGCTGGTGCAATGACGCCATCGCTCACTTCACGCTTGATGATTAAAGCGGTGGCTTTGTCGCAGGTGTCGGAAAGGGCGATGAAGTCGCCATAAGAACTCATGCGGTCGGCTCCACGGGCGCGGGCGTAGGCCAAGGCGATAGGCGATAGTTCCTCTTCGATGTCATCGACGAAATAGACCTTGCGCAGGGTGTCTGAGAGTGGAAGTCCGAGGGCTGCGCCAGCTGGCGAAACGTGCTTAAAGGAAGTGGCGGCAGGCAATCCTGTGGCTGCTTGCAACTCTTTGACCAACTGCCAGCCGTTCAAAGCATCGAGGAAGTTGATGTAGCCGGGGCGGCCATTCAATACCGTGATGGGCAATTCGCCCGTTTGCATAAAGATGCGGGCAGGCTTTTGGTTGGGGTTGCACCCATACTTAAGTTCCAAACTGTTCATTGTGGTATAAATTGATAATGTGAGTATGTTCGAGAGCTTTGTGGTCGGGCTCGTCGAAACATCCTCCGCCGAGCCCAAAACTTATTTATCGTCCACTTCTGGCTATGAGATAGCGCAGGTGAGCGTTAAAGTCTGTGGCGGCGTGTAAGGCCTCCAAGGTGAGGTGCATCCGATAGCCCCAATAGTGGTGGGGATTAGCGGGCTCGTTGATTTGTTCAGTAGC
>JALFTM010000038.1 GCA_022788345.1 Bacteroidales bacterium | reverse complement strand
ACCTTAGAGAAAAGCAACCTCGGAGGACTCCAAATTGGCGACAAAGTGAACATTGAGCGTTCCATGCCTATGAACGGTCGCTTAGATGGGCATATCGTGCAAGGACATGTGGATATGACAGCCCATTGTACAGCAGTGGAAGATGCCCAAGGTAGTTTCACATTCACATTTGAGCACCTGTTCGACAAAGAGATGGCACAACGTGGCTATTTCACCGTTGACAAAGGTAGCGTCACTGTCAATGGAGTAAGTTTGACCGTTTGCAATCCCACGGAAAACACTTTCCAAGTCAACATCATTCCCTTTACGATGGAGCACACCAACTTCCACGCCATTAAAGTGGGTTCTATTGTAAATTTGGAATTTGATATTTTGGGGAAATATGTCGCTCGCCTCAATAGCTTGCAACACTAAGTCCTATGCGTAAGAAAGAGCGTTATGAGGGCGTTTTACGCATCTTAGGCGAGAATTTAGACGATGTCGACTCTGAGCTGAATTTTGAAAACAATTTTCAGCTACTCATTGCTGTGGTGCTTTCTGCGCAATGCACCGACAAGCGTATCAACCAAATCACCCCTGCCCTCTTCGCCCGTTATCCCAATGCGCAGGCTTTGGCAACAGCTACAACCGACGAAGTCTTTGAATACATCCGTTCGGTGAGCTACCCCAATAGCAAGGCCAAATACTTGGTAGGTATCGGACAGCAGCTCATGGCGCGTTATGGTGGCGAAGTTCCTTCGGGTATGGAAGCATTGACAACCCTCCCCGGCGTGGGACGAAAGACCGCGAATGTCATAGAAGCCATTGCCTTTGGAAAAGCTGCGCTGGCTGTAGATACACACGTTTATCGAGTAAGCCATCGCTTAGGCCTTGTACCAGCAAGTTGCAACACGCCTTATGCCGTTGAGGTCGAGCTCAAAAAAAACATTCCTGAAGCCTTAGTGGCAAAGTCGCACTATTGGCTTCTGCTTCATGGGCGATACACCTGTTTGGCACGCAAACCGCTCTGCTATAAGTGTGAACTTTACGACTATTGCAAGAAACCTTTGTACCCTAAAGAATAATCGTCAAAATCTCTCGCTTTTCAGTTAGCAATGTGCCCTCTCAACGATTTTAATTTACTATCTTTGTAGCAAAGAAAATTCTCAACTAAAATATACAACAATGACTATCGAAACTTTCGATTTCAAGGACAAAAAAGTTATCGTCCGTGTGGACTTCAATGTACCCCTCGACGAGAATGGTAAAATCACTGACGACACCCGTATCCGTGGCGCATTACCCACATTAAAAAAGGTGCTCGAAGGTGGTGGTGCACTCATCATTATGTCTCACATGGGTCGCCCTAAGACAAATCCTGATCCAAAGTTTTCTCTCTCCCAAATTGTAGATCATGTGAGCGCATCTTTGGGAGTTCCCGTACAATTCTGCAACGACTGCCAAAAGGCACAAGCACAAGCTGCAGCACTAAAGGCTGGCGAAGTGCTTTTGCTTGAAAATCTGCGCTTCTATGAAGAAGAAACAGGAAAACCTCGTGGCGAATTTGCAACAGACGAAGAGAAGAAAGCTGCTAAGGCTGCACTGAAGCCTCGCATGGAAGAGTTCACCAAAACTTTGGCATCTTATGCCGATGTTTACATCAATGATGCTTTTGGCACTGCTCACCGCAAACACGCCTCCACAGCTATCATCGCCGACTACTTCGATGCAGATCACAAGCTCTTTGGTTATCTTATGGAGAAAGAAGTTGCTGCGGTTGAAAAGGTACTGAATGATATCAAGCGTCCTTTCACTGCTATCATGGGTGGTTCTAAGGTTTCTTCCAAGATCGAAATCATCGAAAACCTGCTCACGAAGGTAGACAACCTCATTCTCATGGGTGGTATGACTTACACATTCATGAAAGCGCATGGCGGTGAAATCGGTATGTCTATCTGCGAAAACGACTACCTTGATATGGCACTCAACATTGAGAAGAAAGCAGAAGAGCTTGGCGTAAAGCTGTACTTGGCAACAGATTCTAAGTGTGGCGACGCTTTCAGCAACGACTGCAACGTATCGTTCCACCCTTCAAACAACATCCCCGAAGGTTGGGAAGGTATGGACATTGGTCCTGACACACAAAAGATGTTCGCAGAAGTTATCAAAAACAGTAAAACAATCCTTTGGAATGGCCCTGCTGGCGTATTCGAATTTGATAACTTCGCAGAGGGTTCACGTGCCGTAGCCGATGCCATTGTAGAAGCAACAGCTAATGGTGCTTTCTCTCTTGTTGGCGGTGGCGACTCTGTGGCCTGTGTCAATAAGTTCGGTTTGGCCGATAAAGTATCTTATGTTTCTACTGGTGGCGGTGCACTTCTCGAAGCAATTGAAGGCAAGGTTCTCCCTGGTATCGCTGCAATCAAGGGCGAATAAACTTCCCCTTAATCAATAAATCATCTCCCCTCTTTTCAGCAGGGAAAGAGGGGAGATTTATCATTCAAGAAAGCTGAACTCAGCTTTAGATGTCTCCTCAGTGAAGTGTCCTATCTATGTCCTTTTGATGTTCATCAAGAAGCAATGAATCAAGCTATAATACGTCAGGACTTACGCCTAAAATCTGCTCAGCCTGTTTACAACGCCGACTTATCGTAGCACGACTTTGTTTCCAAAGGCGAGCAATATCAGCCTGTTTAAGCCCTAAGCGAAGCAGGTAGCATAACTGAATGTCTGATTGAGACAAAGCTTTCTCTTTTTCTCTCATTACAGAGGCAAAACTTGGATAAGATTCGTCTACGGTATTAAAAAGTCCCTCCCATACTCGAGTATCATCTATGGTCCAACCATTTTCTGCAGCGTCTTTGAAGATGGTAAAAGTATCAGAAACATTCATTACAGCTTGACTACGTTGATGCCAACGTTTTTCAAGGAGTTCTTTCTCTGATGCCAATTGTGTGGCACGTTGAGCAATACGTTGCAAACGAAGCAGGTGAAGAAGTGCAGCAATAGCCAATACCAACAAAACACTTAACACAATAATTGCACCCATGAACCACTGATTACGCATTTGTGTCGCTTCTTGCTGGGCTTTAAGTTTCACCCGGAGCACCTCTTCTAACCATCTGCCAGCATCAGCATCCGTAAAGAACTGAATGCGATTCAAGTATGCCGTAACATCTGAATTGGAAACATCTGCTACATCATAGGCTCGTTTGAACCAACGTACGCTCTCTTCTTTCTCCAACTGAAGATAATGTGCTACCCCCATACAAAAATAGATGCGCACTTGTTCTTCCATTGTGCCTTTGGTACTAAACCACACAGCGATAGGATGCAATGAATCGATTACAAGTCTGTTATCGAGAATTTCTACCATAGCTTCTGCACGCTGTAGATGAAGCCTCATCTGCTCTTTCTGTCCTGCATTCTCAGGTAAAAGGAGCAGGGAGTCTATCCTTTCAATAACCCATTGCGGTCGCTTCACAATTTGTTCCATGGAGATTTCTTGAGGCACCTCAGTCTTTTTCTTCTCTTCGCAACTAACGAAGAGAAGAAAAACAAAACATGAGATGCAAAGGCTTCTCCATATTCCTATATGTAAAAAGCGGAGTTGCATACAATAGAATTAGTTGAGCAAAAATTTAATTGGCATTTTCATCTTATATGGAACGGGCTTTTTGTCTTTCATCTGCGGGGCAAAGCGATATTTTTTTAAGGCTTTTTTCAGGGCAATAACAGCTGCCTCGTCGCACGATGGGGAAAGACTTTTCTCTACTATCACATTCTTGCCTCTTCCTTTTTCATCTACAATAAAAGCTAAAATGACCGTACCTTGAACGTTGCCTTCCATAGCATCCTTAGGGTATCTAACATCTTTTAATACAGAGGCATACAGATCTGAAACGTCCTTAGAAGACAATGTAGATTCCTTAAACACGGATGGCTTTTCTACTGGCTGGTTTTGAACAGGAGTACCTCCTGAATTTTGTGCATAGCTCATTGTGAACATTGTCAGACAAAGAGCGAGTAAAACTTTTCGCGTTTTCATTGCTTAAACATTTAGAAGTGAAATATGAGTGTTCTTAGTGTCTCTCCTAAAAGAAGACAATGCAAAAATAGGGAAAGGCTGGCAAAGATGAC
>JALFTM010000037.1 GCA_022788345.1 Bacteroidales bacterium | reverse complement strand
GAAGAGGATACCATCATTGTGACACGGTCCAATAAGCGAGCCAATCTTTACAACCAAGGCATTCGTGCCAGAGTGTTCGAAAGAGAGGAAGAACTGGAGCGGGGCGATCGCATCATGGCTGTGAAGAACAACTACTTTTGGACGGAGCAGGCATGGAAAGGGCTTCAGCCCGATGAAACCCTACCTCTTGATTTCATTGCCAATGGAGACACGGCCGAGGTGGAACGCATCCGTAACGTGCACGAACAGCATGGCTTTCTGTTTGCCGATGCCACTTTACGCTTCACAGACTATGACAATTTCGAACTCGACTGCCGCATTTTGCTCTCGACCTTAAAGAGCGAATCGCCCAGCCTCACCTACGATGAAAGCCAACAGCTTTACGAAAACGTTTTGGCCGACTATGGTTACATAGCCTCTAAGAAAGAGCGCATGAAGCAGTTGCGTCAAGACCCTTATTACAACGCTCTTCAAATCAAGTATGCCTACGCTGTCACTTGTCACAAGGCGCAGGGCGGACAATGGAGCAGGGTCTTTGTCGATCAAGGTTTCCTTTCCGAGGACATGATAGATGTCTCTTACCTCCGCTGGCTCTATATCGCCTTTACCCGCACGACGGACCGCCTTTACCTTATCAACTGGCCAGAGGCGCAGAAGAAAGAAATTTGACAATTCTTCCCTTACGACAATCTCCCCTGCAAACCTCCGAAAGGAAGTTTGCAGGGGAGATTGTCGTAGGACTTGCGTTGATTAGCGACGACGTCTTTTGTGTTTTGACTTTTTGGTGGGGCGTTCCACGGGGGCGAGAACGGGATTGTCGTCCGATACGAGGGCGAAATCCAAGAGCTTGCGTTCGAGGTTGGCTTTGGCCACACGGATACGCACAGTTTCCCCCAAGGTATAACGCTTGTGGTGGCGACGACCAACGAGGCAATAGTTGCGGTCGTCAAACTCGTAGTAGTCGCCAGCCAAGTCGCGCAAAGGTATCATGCCCTCGCAACCATTCTCCAGCACTTCCACATAGAGACCGAACTCGGTGATGCCACTGATGCGACCATCGAATTCTTGCCCCAAGCGATCGGCCATGAACTCCACTTGCTTATACTTGATGCTGGCGCGCTCGGCGTTGCTGGCCAATTGTTCCATGGCGGAGGCATGCTCGCAAAGGTCTTCGTATTTGCCTTTCATCACACTGCGCCCTCCCTCTGCATAGCGTGCTAAGAGTCGGTGCACAAGCGTGTCGGGATAGCGACGGATGGGCGAAGTGAAGTGGGTGTAGTGTTGGAACATGAGACCATAGTGGCCGATGTTTTCGGTCGTATATTTCGCTTTCATCATGGCTCGCAAAGCTACCATTTCCACCACGCTTTGTTCCTCGTGGCCATGAACTTCATCGAGCAGATGGTTGAGGCTCTTGGATACATCTGTCTTCGAGCCTTCGGTCTTCAGTTTGTAGCCGAACTTGGCTACAAATGCCCGCAGGCCTTCCAACTTTTCAGGGTCTGGCACATCGTGGACACGATAGATAAAGACTTTGGGTTTCTTGCCTTTGGCCACTTTTCCTATCAGCTCCGCCACACTGCGGTTGGCCAAGAGCATGAACTCTTCGACCAATTTGTTGGCATCTTTTGCAATTTTGATGTAGGTGGAGATGGGATGGCCTGTCTCGTCTATTTCGAAGCGCACTTCTGGACGGTCGAAGCCGATGCTTCCCTTGGAGAAACGTTGGTTGCGCAGCTGTTTGGCCAAGCGGTTGAGGGTGATGATTTCTTGGGCAAAGTCGCCTTCTCGCGGAGCATCTTTGGGGAGCGTGGCAGGATGTTCGCCCGGAAGTGCGAGGTCGGCTTCGGAAGCCTCGCCGTGGCGTTCCAAGATGTATTGTGCTTCTTCGTAAGTGAAGCGGCGATCGCTACGAATGACGGTTTTGGCCAAATGCCAACGCTGTATCTCCGCCTTTTCGTTGAGTGTGAAGATGCAGGAATAGGCCAACTTCTCTTCGTTGGGACGGAGGGAGCAAATGCCGTTGCAAAGATGCTCAGGGAGCATGGGGATGGTGCGGTCGACAAGGTAGATGCTTGTGGCTCGGCGTTCCGCTTCCTTGTCGATGATGTCGCCTTCGTGTACGTAGTGGCTCACATCGGCAATGTGTACGCCCACTTCCCAAAGCCCTTGCCCTACGGGGCGGATGGAGAGGGCGTCGTCGAAGTCTTTGGCATCGCGGGGGTCAATGGTGAAGGTGGTCACTTCGCGGAAGTCTTCACGGCGGGCGATCTCCTCTGGCGTGATGCCATCGGTCAGCTCATTTGCGGCAGCCACAACCTTTTCGGGATACTCGTAGGGGAGACCAAACTCTGCCAAGATGGCATTCATTTCTGCATCATTATTGCCCTGTGCACCGAGTATATCGACCACTTTCCCGACGGGGCTTTTGGCTTCATCGGGCCAATCGGTGATTTTCACGATGGCTTTATCGCCAGTTTTTCCACCCTTGAGTTTGTCTTTGGGAATGAAGATGTCCACGGCCAAAGACCGGCTTTCGGTGATCAGAAAACCATAGCCTTTTTCCACTTGCAGGCGACCCACAAAAGTGTCTTTCTTGCGTTCCAAAATTTCTGTCACCTCTGCTTCACGAGCATGTCCCGGACGGCGTGCCAAGAAAGTGACCCGCACGCGGTCGCCATCGAGAGCATGGCGAGAGTTGCGTTCAAAAACGAGGATGGGGATGCCGCCATCGTCGGGAGTGAACGTGTTGCGACCATTGCGCTTGCGTTGGAATGTTCCCTCCATCACTTGCGAGCGGATGGCATAGCGATAGATGCTTCCTTCTTGCACCGTCAGATAGTCGTCAGCTACCAATTCGGCCAAGACGTCGATGGTGAGCATCTTGGCTGGATGGGTAGAAGCGTGGATGGCTTGAAAGAGCGTTTTGATGCCAAAGTCTCTGTCGGGATTTTCTTCGAAGAAAGAAAGGAGGAGTGCACGGATGTCGCGCTTGGTGAGTCGCTTGTTGGTGGATTTTTTACCCATGATGCGAGGTGTTTATAGTGTATATTGCAAAGTAAGCAAATTATCTTGAGATGACCGCTTCGATGTGTCATTTTTGTCGGTCTTTTAGACTTGAAAACATACGACTTGCATTTTGGAGGCAAATGTGTTATCTTTGCAGTGAGCCAAGGGGCGCAACGTCTTTCCACAATCGTTGCGCCCCTTTTTAGGCCTTGAAAATGGGGCTTCGCCCTGCGCTACTTGTGTTTCCGCCCTGCGGGACTTGGAATTTTTCCAAGCCTTTGTTGCTCGCCACGTCCTGCACAACGGCGATTTTTCTACGGAGGGTTCAAGGCCAAATCATAAAGAAACATAAAAAAGAGGTGCTTCGCTGTGAAGCACCTCTTTGTAGAAAACGACTATTCGCCTATTCTTTGTCGTTTTTTCAAGGTTTTAATGTGTGGCTTTGAGGTGAGTTCTCACTTTTTCTTCACGGAAAGAGAGCATGAACAACACGAACACCACTGCGGCGTAGCCTGCGAATATGAACCACGAGGTGCGCCAGCCTTCCCATTGTGCCATGGCATCTGTTTGGGAATAGACAAAGTGATTGACGATGTATTGTGCGCCCAATGTGCCAAAGGAAGCGCCGAGACCATTGGTCATAATCATGAATAAACCTTGCGCTGAAGAGCGAATTTCGGGCGTAGTGTTCTGCTCCACGAAGAGGGAGCCAGAGACATTGAAGAAGTCGAAAGCGACTCCGTAGACGATGCAAGAGAGGATGAACATCCACACTTTATCGCCCGGATTGCCCAAGCCGAAGAGTCCGAAACGGAACACCCAAGCCACCATAGCAATCATCATCACGTTGCGAATGCCGAAACGTTTCAAGGCAAAGGGAATGAGGAGGATGCAGAGCGTCTCGCTCATTTGAGAAATAGACACGATGATGTTCGCATGCTGGGCCGCGAAAGTGTCGGCAAACTCCTTGATGTCGTGGAAAGAACTGATGAATGGGTTGGCATAGCCATTGGTGATTTGGAGCGACACACCGAGCAACATCGAGAAGATGAAGAAGAGGGCCATGCGTCGCTGTTTGAACAGACTGAAAGCCTGCAAGCCGAGGGCTTCGCCAAGTCCCTTGCTTTCGCCCTTAGAGATAGGGCAATGGGGCAGGGTTTGGGCATAAATGCCGAGGATGATGCTCACTGCGGCCGATGCAAAGAATTGGCCGTAGGTGCTTTGCAATCCCATCAAGTCGACGAACCACATCATGCAGATGAAGCCGATGGTGCCAAAGACACGGATGGGAGGGAATGTTTTGATCGTGTCGAGTCCTGCCTGCGTAAGGGCGTTGAACGCCACGGAATTGCTCAATGCCAAAGTGGGCATATAGAACGCCACGCTGAGGGTGTAGAGACTAAAAATTAACGGCATGGAGACATGTTCGCCCCCTTGCATGCCTACGTAGCCTGCGCCTATCATAAAGAAAGCGGCAAGGAAATGGCAGATGCCCAAAAGGCGTTGGGCTGGAATCCAGCGGTCGGCCACCACGCCAAGCAAACCCGGCATGAAGAGCGAAACAATACCTTGAACGGTGTAAAAAGAACCGATGTTTTCAGCCAAACCTACTTTGGCCAAATAGTTGCCCATGGAGGTCAGATAAGCGCCCCACACGGCAAACTCTAAAAAGTTCATCGCTACGAGGCGACTTTTCAACGAAAAATGATTCATTTGTTTGAGGTGTGTATGTTTTACGGACACAAAAGTAAAGGTTTCAGCGCAAATAGCGAGGGATTTAGGGGGCAAAATGTTCAGTCGAGATGAACTTTTTGCCGAAAAATAGGGACGAAAGCCTTATTTAGTGGCTTTTGGTTCTGTGAACGTGTTGGGGTGAAACTTTTGATAAAGGACAATGTCTTCTGTGCCATGTTGGCTCTCATGCCAAAGTGGGAGGACGGCCACGGACCGATAGCCTGCTGTCTCAAAAAGTTGGCGTGCTACAGGGTTATGGTCTGCCGACACGTAAGCGTAGAGGAAGCGCAGGTGGAGCTGTTGGAACGCATAGGTCTCTATCAAACGTAAGGCTTGCAGACCATAGCCCTTCCCGTGGTGCGAACGGAGGAGGGCAATGCCCACTTCTGCGCGGGCCGAATAAGCCGAATGGTCGATGAGATCGACAAAGCCAATGGTCGTTGCAGTGGCACGCTCCACGATGGCGAGACGCAACTGTCCTGTTTGAAAAATGTCCGCAGGCTGGCTCTCGATGTATTGCCTCAAAGCAAAACGGGAATAGGGGGTGGACACAGCACCCACGTTCCAAACGTCGGTGTCATTCTCTATCGTGTAGAGGGTGTCCAAATCCTCCGGCTCGATGGCACGGAGATGGAGATCGGCAGACTGCAACATGAAGAAATGGATGTAAGAAAAAAGACAACAGACGGAGCGTTTCATGTACCCACATAGACACGGCTACCCGTAACGAGCGTCTGTGTGTCGGGATAAAACGTGGCTAAATAGTACTTGGAAGCCTGCGCTTCCAATGCCTCAAGCACTTCTGAACGTGAGAATGTGTCGAAATCGAAGATGAGGCGAAGATGTGTGGTCTTTGAGGGTTCGGGAAGGATTGATGCAAGCTCGGAGAGTTGCGACAAAGGGCGACAGTCGATAGAAATGCCCCACTGTGTGCTCAACGCATGGATAGTTGCAACGTGCTGTCCTGTGTAGATGAAGCGTTCTTTCGCCAGTGGATTTTTCGGAAAGAGAAAACGTTGAAACTGGCGGGCATAGAGGCGAAGCAGGGAGCAGAGGGCTTGTACAATGATGGCCACTTTGATGGGAACACCCAGCCACCACAACGAACTGCCAAAGTGTTTCTGATAAAAAATAAGAATGGCCTGATAGAAGACATGCACATAGCGGTAAGTGCTGCTATGGGTGCTCTCGCCCTTGTAATGAACGATGGGCGAAGGAAGATAGTAGTTTTTCTTACCAGCTTGTAGGAGACGATAAGAGAGGTCTATATCCTCGCCATACATGAAGAATTGCTCGTCGAAGAGGATGGTTGGAAGATGGCGTTGCACCCACATAAAAGCCCCCGATACGATTTCGATTTCTTGCGCAAGGGCTGGACTTTCGTATGTGTAATAGTAACCACCCAACGTGTGAGAGTGGGGGAAAATGCGGGTCAAGCCGCTCATCTTGCAAAACGCCCGCCAAGGCGTGGGGATACCACGACGCGACTCAAGAGCGAAACGGCCGTCGTCGCCCAACATCTTTACGCCCAAAGCCCCCAACTCTAGATGTTTATCTGCAAAGGTGATGCAATCCGTGAGGGTGTGCTCGGTGATGATGGTGTCGGGGTTGAGATAGAGAATGTAACGTCCTGAGGCTTGTTGTGCCGCTTGGTTGTTGGCCTGTCCAAAGCCTCTGTTTTGGGCGTTGGCAATGAGGTGGAAGTTGGGATATTGCTCCTGTGGAAATCGCCGGCGGAGAAAATCGACCGACCCATCGCTCGATGCGTTGTCGACCACAAAGACTTCGCCATCGACCCCAGCATTGAGGGCGGCGAAGACGGCGTGAAGACATTGTTCGACATAATACTTCACGTTGTAGTTGACAATGATAACGGAAACTTGCATCAAGAACAGAGGCTTTGAGTGGGCAATAAAAAGTTATGACTTCGCAGATATTTCAAGCCCGAAGGTCTTTTGGTACTCTTTGAGAGAGGGGAGGCAAAAGAGGTTGGTCAGCAAAAGAATGAGCATGCCATAGATGGCCGAACTACTCTGCTCCGAGAGATAATAAATGAGCGTACAGCAGAGCAGACATCCCCAAATAAAATACTGCCGACCAAGTGCCCATCGGCCGTAAACGCTTTGTTGCTCCTCTGTGGTCGTTGCTGTTTCAAAAGCTTGCAAAGGCCGTTTCATCGCAAAAAGGCGCAGGGCGAAGAAAGGCCCTGCTATGACACTTACGAAGCTGACTATTTCTAAGAGATATTGTATATAGGGGTCCGAAATGACATGGGTGGGGAGCAGCTCGAACTCGCTTAAAGAAACATAAAGCGTGAGTAGGAGATACATTCCCAAGATGTGCCAAAGCAGACGGCGGAAAAGTTTTTTCATAATCAAGAAGTTGAAGATTTTATGGTGGCGGTCTTTAACGCTGAAAGGCCACACGATTGACGATGGAGCGCCCCAAAGTGACTTCGTCGGCATATTCCAATTCATCGCCAATGCTGATGCCACGGGCGAGGGTCGAGAGTTGCACCTCGGCATCGCCGATTTGGCGAGAGAGGTAGAAGTTGGTCGTGTCGCCCTCCATGGTGGGACTAAGGGCGAAAATAACCTCCTGCACCTGTCCGCTACGCACCCGCTCAACGAGGGAAGGGATGGCAAGTTGATTAGGACCGATGCCATCGATGGGAGAGATAAGCCCCCCGAGCACATGATATACGCCATGGAACTGCCCCGTATTCTCAATAGCCATTACGTTGCGGATGTTCTCCACGACGCACACGATGCTATGGTCGCGCTTAGGGTTGGCACAAATGTCGCAAACCGCTGTGTCGGAGATGTTGTGACACTGTTCGCAAAACTTGATTTCCTCCCGAAATTGGATGAGGCGCTCCCCAAATCCACGCACTGCTTCTTTGTCCTGATTTAGGAGGTGTAGCGCGAAGCGGAGTGCCGTTTTGCGTCCGATGCCGGGAAGCTTTGCAAAGTCGGAGACGGTGCGTTCGAGGAGTTGCGAAGGGTATTGTTCAGTCATTGCGCATTGAAAATTGGACTTTGGGCATGAAGAAACCCCTTTGTCCTGCATAAAGTAACTGCAAATATAACAAAACTCGCCCGAAGGTGTTATCTTTGTGCTAAAGTAATTGCGATGTCTATGCAAATTAAATCAGCAGAATTTTTCATTTCCAATAGTCGTGCCGACCAATGTCCCTCTGGCACGATGCCCGAATATGCTTTTATTGGGCGCAGCAATGTGGGAAAAAGCAGTTTGATCAACTGCCTCGTGGGGCGAAAAGGTTTGGCAATGACTTCCTCTACGCCGGGAAAAACTTTGCTCATCAATCACTTCATCGTCAATAACGAATGGTTTCTTGTCGATCTGCCGGGATATGGCTATGCCAAACGCAGTAAGAAAGAAACGGAGAAGCTGGGAAAGCTCATTTCCCACTATGTGTTGGAACGCGAGCAACTGACGCAACTTTTTGTACTCATCGACTCCCGCATCCCACCACAGCGCATCGACTTGGAATTTATCCAGTTTCTTGGCGAAAATGGTGTGCCTTTCGGCATTATTTTTACCAAGACAGATAAGAACAACATGAGCACGGTGAAGAAAAATGTCGGGATTTTTTTGAAAGAGCTTAGTAAGGAGTGGGAAACCCTACCGCCTTATTTCCTTTCATCGTCGCAGAGTGGACATGGACGCACCGATATATTGGATCACATCGAACGGACCAACCAACTCATAGCATCGGAGGCAAAATAAATGTCGGGCGATGAAACTTCTCTTGCGCAACTATAAATTTTGGCTGTGTGTGGCCGCAGTGTTCATTGCGGGCATCTCTCTTTTCGTGTCCAATCGTATCACGAAAGAACTGGCTACGGAGGAGCGCAAGCGAGTAGGCGTATGGGGCGAAGCCATGCGTTCCATGTTGGAAGCCAACGAAAGCACCGATCTTAACCTTGTGCTCACGATTCTCAACGACAACACCACAATCCCTGTCGTTGTATTAGACGAACGTGGCGAGGTGTTGGATTTTCGCAATTTGGGGACGCTCACGGACACCGCAGAGATACGCAAGGAGGCATTGGCCTTGAAGACGAAAGGACAATTCATGCAAACACCGCTGGCCGAAGGCAACTTGTTTATCTGTTACGGCGAGTCCATCAATCTCCAACGCTTAGCGTGGTATCCATACATTCAGTTGGGCATCGTCTCCCTCTTTGTCATCGTTGCTATCATTGCCTTACTCTATTCCAAGAAAGCCGAGCAAAATCGGGTGTGGGTAGGATTGTCGAAAGAAACGGCACATCAACTTGGCACGCCCATATCGGCTCTGATGGCTTGGAGCGAGATGTTCCAAAGCGTCTATCCCGATGAGCCTCTTTTTGCAGAGATGGAAAAGGATGTGCACCGCTTGAAATTGGTGGCCGATCGTTTCTCAAAGATAGGCTCTGTGCCAGAACTTGTGCCATACGACCTTTGTGCCATCGTCTCTGAAGTGGTCGAATATATTCGTCGCCGTGCACCCCGTCGTGTGTCCGTGACACAGACCATCCCCGACCACCCTGTGATGGGACGTACAACGCCCGAACTCTTGCAATGGGTGTTGGAAAATCTTTTGAAGAACGGCCTTGATGCCATGCACGATGAGGGCGCACTTACAGTGACGCTCACGGAAGAAGATGGGCAAGCCGTCCTACTCGTCTCTGATACAGGGCGAGGCATTCTTAGAAAGCATTTCAAAACGGTCTTTCACCCCGGCTTTACCACTAAAAAACGAGGCTGGGGCTTGGGACTCTCCTTGGCGAAACGCATCGTGGAGGATTATCATCACGGGCGGATATATGTCAAGAGTAGTACCATTGGAAAAGGAACTACTTTCTGTATAGAATTGGCGTTGTTCCGTCCGTAACAGCGACTTCCTCTCTCCGCTTAAAATCTTGTTCCGAAAATACTTGACAACTCTCTCACCATGCCTCTCTCACGTGCCGACCGCATTGGGGCAACCGTTCTCTCTTTCATTGCTCTTGTTGCCCTCCTTGTCCTTTGCGTCTTTGTGTTCGACAAAGGACCAACGCCCTATGAAGTGTCCACAGAAGAGCAGCGTGCGATGTCTGTCTTTGGTGAGAGAATGCGCAGAGAAGACAGCGTGCAACGGCGCAAAGCTTTCGCCGCTAAGGAAGTGGACGAACCGATGGTCGAGACGTTTGTTTTCGACCCCAATACCGCCGATTATAATACGTTTTTACGCCTTGGCTTACGCCCTTGGCAGGCCAAAAATGCCTTGAAGTATCGTGCCAAGGGCGGCCGTTGGCGCAAGTCCGACGATTTTGCGCGTCTCTATGGATTGACGAAAGCCGATTTCTTGCGTCTCCGCCCTTACATCGTCATCAAAGAAGAAGTCTTGGCCGCGTCTTTGACTGGGCAAAAAGACACACTTCGCTACGCCCGTGTTCCAAAGCTGGCCGAAGGGCAAACCATCGCTCTCAATGCCTCGGACACAACGGCGCTAAAGCTCATCCCCGGAGTAGGCTCGTACACCGCAGCCAAGATTGTGCGCTATCGTGAACGCTTGGGAGGTTTTGTGTCCAAGAGTCAATTGAACGATATCCCCGACCTTTCGCCCGACATTCACCGCTGGTTTCATTTCGATGCTACCGACATTCGCCGCATCCCCATCAATACTGCTACGTTCAAAGACCTTGTGCGGCATCCTTATCTGAGCTACGAGCAAGTGAAGGCCATTGTGACCCATATTCGCCACTACGGAGCCTTGCGTTCATGGAACGATTTGCGCTATAACACCCTCTTCAAAGAGAGCGATTTCCAACGTCTGTTGCCCTATTTTGAGTTTTGATAAAGTTGTCTGCAAGGTCGTAATTATCAGTGTTTTGTGCGCTCTGTTTTTCTCCTGCGCAACTTGCCTTTTCTTCAAGCGCAGGAAGAAAATACGGGAGGCGCAAGAAGAAATTTCTTCTTGCGCCTCCCGTATTGTTGAGATGTTGTGTCGCTCAATCTCCTTTTGTTTGTGAGATGATAAGCAACCTCTCAAAAGATGCTATTTGCTGTATTTTTCGATGAATGTATCGACTGTGTCATCGCCCAAAGCCTTGGCTTTGTTCAGATGGGTGAGGGCATCAGCTTTCTGACCCAACTCGCCTTGTGCAATGCCAATGATTTTGTGACAATCGGGGTTCTCTGGAATGAGTTGCAGTGTAGCTTGTGCTTTTTCCGAAGCGATTTCATACTCTCCTGCACGGAGATAAATCAACGCCTCTTCGATGAGGAAGAAAGTGTTGCCCGGAGCGAGCTGGATGGCGCGTTGGATGTCATTTACAGCCAATTGGTATTGGCGTGCCGAAAGCTCCACTTGTGAACGTGTGTAGAAGAATTGAGAGCCGAGGCGTTCTGTGCCAATGATTTTTTCATACTCGTTGAGATCCTTGATGGCATCCCGATACCGCTTCATGCGGTTGTAGAAACCCGTGCGAGCCAGCAAATAGGCTGCTGCATTGGCGTTGTAAGGGCGGGCACACTTGGCCATCATGCTATCGAGCGTGACAGAGAGCAACGCACTGTCTGTGCCTAAGCGTTCAAGACATTGTGCAGCCATGAAGTAGGTTTCGGGCGATGAAAAATTGGTTTGATTGACAGCCTTGAATGTCTCATAGGCGGCTTTGTATTCTTTTTGGGCAAAGAGATAGATGCCCTCTTGGTTTTTGTAGATGGGCAAGGGGCGAATGGTATAGGCTTTGCGCACCTCTGTCAGGGCTTGGCCGATGTTCCAACCCTCCACCGCAGGGGTGGGGGCGTATAGTTCTTTGTTGTAAATCGTTTTACTGCGAGCGAAGCGCACTTCGTCTTCGGTATAGGGGGCTTTACTCTTGGTTGAGAGCTTGAGGGCAGTGTTGAAGTCGGCATCGGCTTTGTCGTAAAGACCATGCCCTGCGAAAAAATTGGCACGATCGACAAATCCCTCTGCGTTGTCGGGGAAGCTACTAATGAAGTCGTTCAACAAACTCACATAGTTGGCCGAATCGGCAGGGTTTTGCAAGTAAATGAAAGCACGCGCTTGTGTGACGTCAGTGGGCAGAGCCTTGCGGATATATATCTTTTGTAAATCGTGGTTGAAGGTGCTTGTAGCCGAAATGGCCAAAGAATCGGCAAAGCGCACGTCCATGGCGCAAGCGGTGGTTGCATCTTTGGCCACGTTGTGTTGGTAAACGCCAAAGACGCGACCGTCAGTTGTGATAATAGGACTGCCTGTAAGGGTTATATCATTAGCTGTGGTGATATCGTAGTATTTGAGACGCTGAAAAGGCGCAACCTTGGCCACAGCGGTGGGTGTGGCTGTCGCTTTTCCCTCCTTGAAACTTAGTAAAAAAGCCGATTGCTGCTCCGTGGCTGGGGCTGTTGTAAGTGGGAGAAAGTCGGCTTTCTTTACACCTTCTATGCGGAATTTGACCATGTCCACCATACTGCTTCCACCCAAAATCTGCGACACAGCGTGGAGTGTGCCCTTGGCATCTACGGCTTCGGCACGGGCGGCATTTTGAAAAAGAGAGTAGCTGCCCAAGGCTACGCCGTCTTCAGAAATAAGAAAGGCAGTGCCTGTTTGTAGTTTTTGCCCTTGTGGGTCGTAGGTCGTCACATGGAGGAGGGCTTTAGACGCATTTTTGGGTTGCGCCCAGCCATAAAGGAGACCGAATACGAAGAGGAGCGGGAGGAGGATATACTTCATAATCTATCGGATTAAGTATGTGAAGAAGATGTATGTTAAGAGAGTTTGAGGAGGGTTTTGGCGTTGTTGATAGCGGCATCGGTGAGTTCTTCACCGCTGAGCATATTGGCTATTTCGTGTATGCGCTCCTCGTTTGAGAGCTGGGCAATGCTTGTGGTTGTGCCTTGCGCATCTTCCTGCTTGAAAACACGATAATGTGTCGTGCCACGGGCTGCAATTTGGGGCAGGTGGGTGATGCAAATTACTTGGCAAGTGGCGGACATCTCTTCCATGAGCAAAGCCATCTTCTCTGCCATAGTGCCTGAAACGCCAGTGTCTATTTCATCGAAAACGATGGTAGGCAACTGCTTTGAACCTGCCAGTATGGTTTTGAGCGAGAGCATAAGGCGAGCGATTTCACCACCTGAAGCGATGTCGGAAACCTCACGCAAGGGGACGTTTTTGTTGGCGCTGAAAAGCAAACGTGCCCAATCCATACCTGTGGCTTCGGGGGCTTCGCGGGGAGTCAGTGATACTTCAATGGATACAGAGGGCATGCCCAAATTTTGAAGGCGTTGCTTTAGTTCTGAAGTGAGTTTCTGCCCCGCTTTCTGACGGGTTTTGGTGAGTGCTTCGCCAGCAATTGTGAGTGCTTTCCACTGCTCTTTCACCAATTTTTCTTGCTTGCTGATATGGGCATCGATATTCTCAATCTGATCGAGCTGCTCGGCGATTTTGTCAATGAGCGCCAATAGTTCCTCAACGCTGTCTACGCCATGCTTGCGTTCTAAAGAGTAAATAGTATCGAGACGCTCCTCCACAAAAGCCAAGCGTTTGGGGTCGAAGTCGACCTCGTCCAAAGCATTCTCCACTTCATCGGCGATGTCTGAAAGCTCAATTGATAGGGAGTGCAGACGCTCGGAAAGTTCTGTTGCAGGGGGGAATACTTTTTCGATATTTGAGAGGGAGCGTGCCAATGATTTGAACTCGTCGGCAGGAGCTGCTTGATCGTTGGAAAGGTAGCTACTCGTTGCATAGAGCACCGACTTGATGTCCTCGGTGTGGGAGAGGAGGTCCTGCTCGGCTTCGAGGTCGGCTTGCTCGCCAGCTTTGAGCCCTGCTTCTTCGAGCTGGGTGAGTTGGAAGCGTAGGTAGTCGGTGTCTTCTTTGTCCTTGGCCGACTGCTGTCGAAGCTTGTCCAGCTCTCGTTTCGCTGTGCTCCAAGTGCGGAACAAGGTGGTATAATCATTGCGCTCTTGCTCATTATTGGCCAATGCGTCAAGCGTGTTGAGCAGAAAATGTTCTTGCCCAAGAAGGAGGTTCTGATGCTGGGAGTGAATGTCTATGAGTTGGGGGACAAGTTCTTTTAGCTTGGCCAAAGAAACAGGAGTGTCGTTGATAAAAGCCCGGCTCTTACCCGCTTCTGTCACCTCTCTGCGAAGGATACATTCTGTGGCATCGTAGTCTATGTCGTTTTCCGTAAAGAAGTCGTGCACCGGGAGACTCTCCACGGCAAAGGTGGCTTCGACAACGCATTTAGTTGCCCCAGTCTTAATGGCTTTGGCATCCGCACGCTGTCCTAAGAGCAAACCCAATGCACCGAGTATGATGCTTTTGCCTGCGCCGGTCTCGCCTGTGATAACGGAATATCCAGCCGAAAAAGAAATGTTTAAGCTCTCAATGAGGGCGTAGTTTTTAATGCTAAGGGAAGTGATCATCCTATGTGTTTGATGGGCAAGGGTTCTTATTGAATTTGATTCCAATAAGAGCTTTGCGAAGCGTTCAAGTCTTTGAGCATTTCTACGAGGGTGGCACGTTCTGTCTGCGAGGCTTTTTTCTTGTAGATGTTCACAATTTCGTCTCGCTTATAGTCGGTGAAGATAGCTGGAAGGCGCGAAAGTGTTTTGTTCTCGTGGGCTTGTTTAAGCAGTTGCAAGGCCTCTGTGATGACGGCGCGTCCACGGTCGGCGTTCTCGGCCATTACGTCCAATCCCTCTCGGTGGTAGCGGTAGTTGAGTGTTCGGAGTGGCTCCATCGAGCCATCCAAATAGTCGCTGATGATAGCATGGCGATTGCGGTGGTCGACGAAAGCGCGCCACCCTTTGGCCGAGCGTGTTAGGCTACCAGCGTTTGTTACCACTGTCAGCGCATTTTGCAACACTGCTTCTCCACCTTTTGGAGCCATCGTGTCCATGTCTATGCCAATGAGCAGATAAGCGTAATAGGCAAGCAGGGCTGTCAAGTCGTTGTCCACTTGGTCGAGGCGAAAAGTGAGCTGGTCGAACTCTCTGTATTGGAAGTTAAAGTTACCATC
>JALFTM010000036.1 GCA_022788345.1 Bacteroidales bacterium | reverse complement strand
ACGGCAATGAACTTTCTTTCACCCGTAAGGCGTTGAACCATCTTGTGGTTGGTGTGGACATCCTCCCCATAGACATTTGCTACCTCTCTTTGGGCTATAATTTTCGCCGTGCCTATGAGTTGAAACAAGCTGGCGGTAGCCATTTTGCAGGCTTCAGTTGCGGTGCAGGCTTGAACCTCGACCGTGTCAAGATAGGTCTTTCCTATGCCCAGTATAGCCTTGGAGCATCCAGTCTGATGGCCAATTTGGCTTTCCGTCTCTAAGGCAAGTTCCCCCTCCCTCCTTCATCTCCATTCAATAGTTACCCTTATGCGTAAAATCATCATCGCCATCGATGGCCATTCCTCTTGTGGTAAGAGCACCATGGCCAAGGCCCTCGCTCGTGAACTCGGTTACATCTATGTCGATACAGGTGCAATGTACCGTGCTTGTACGCTCTTTGCCATTCGCAATGGCCTTTTCAATGGCGACACCCTTGATGCCGACCGCCTCGCCTCCCTCCTACCCACTATCGAAGTAGGGTTTCGGCTGTGCGAAGCCACGGGTCTGCCCCACGTTACCCTTAATGGCGAAGACGTTGAAGAGGCTGTGCGCACAATGGAGGTGAGCACCAAGGTTAGCCCAGTGGCAGCCTTGCCTGCCGTGCGCACCGCCATGACCACCCAACAACAGCGCATGGGCGAAGCCAAAGGCATCGTCATGGACGGGCGAGACATCGGCACTGTGGTATTCCCGCACGCCGAACTCAAAGTCTTCGTCACAGCCCGTCCCGAAGTTCGTGCCCAGCGGCGTTTTGATGAATTGCAGGCCAAAGGTCAAGCCGTCTCATTTGAAGAAATTCTGCACAACGTGCAGGAGCGCGACCGCATCGACTCCACGCGTGCCGTTGCCCCTCTGCGTCCAGCCGAAGATGCGCTCATTCTCGACAATAGCGACCTCACACGAGAGGCGCAGGCCGAGTGGTTGTTCGCCCAAGCCAAAGCACGAATGGCCTAAACACAAGCGTGGCGTATGCTGATAGATAGCATTCGCCACGTCATTTTTTGTCACGTTTGCCGTGACACATTGTTTTTAATTTCCTTTCAGAACTTATCCCCCTTATGAAAATAGAAATTGACGAAGGTAGCGGCTTCTGCTTCGGTGTGACCACCGCCATACAGAAAGCCGAAGAAAAGCTGGCCAAAGACCAGCTCTATTGCCTTGGCGACATCGTACACAATGGTGGCGAAGTGGAACGTCTCAACGCTCTCGGTCTGCGCACCATCGACCATAACGCTTTCGCCACACTCAAGAACGCAAAAGTGCTCCTTCGGGCGCATGGCGAACCGCCACAGACCTACAAAACAGCACGAGAGAACGGCATCGAAATCATCGATGCCACGTGTCCCGTTGTGCTGCGCCTTCAGGATCGCATTCGCAAAGTCTATAACGAAGACCCTCGCCCCCAGATTGTCATCTATGGCAAACGTGGCCATGCCGAAGTGATCGGCCTTGTGGGACAAACCGAGGGCGAAGCCATCGTGGTCGAAAGTTTGGAAGAAGCGCAAGCTGCGCCCATTGACTTCCAGCGCGACCTCTGCCTTTTCTCTCAAACCACCAAGTCGCTCACGGGCTTCCATGCCCTGTCCGAATACTTCGAGCAACACATCCAACCGCCTGCCCGTTTCCGTGGCAACGACACCGTTTGTCGTCAAGTGGCCAACCGTCAGCCCCACATTGAGAAGTTTGCCGCCCAGCACGATGTCATCGTTTTCGTCAGTGGCAAGAAGAGTTCCAATGGCAAGGTGCTGTATGCCGCCTGTCAGCAAATCAATTCCCGAAGCTATATGGTCGATAGCCCTGAAGCCATCGAAGCTTCTTGGTTCGATGGCGCCAACTCGGTGGGTATTTGTGGTGCAACCAGCACGCCGAAGTGGCTCATGGAGAGTTGTCGCGACCGTATCCATGCCCTCGTTCAGACAGCGCAGTAACCTCTTGCTTCAAGCTCCTCAGCAACAGCAGGCCAGTGGCCATAGAGATCCATTTACCCCCTCTTTTACGGGAGGCGTAGGAAGAAATTTCTTCTTGCGCCTCCCGTTTTTTCTGGAAGCGCAAGAAGAAATGGCGGGCACCGCCACTTGTTTTCAGCAGTGCTTATCTCACGAAAA
>JALFTM010000035.1 GCA_022788345.1 Bacteroidales bacterium | reverse complement strand
CTCGTACAGCCTATTGTGCGGGATTTTTTATGTACAATAAACGCTATTATATATTATGTATCTTTTCACTTCTGAATCCGTATCTGAAGGACACCCCGACAAGGTGGCCGACCAAATATCTGACGCTGTTCTTGACGAACTTTTGGCTTTCGACCCTGCTTCGAAGGTGGCCTGCGAAACACTGGTGACAACTGGGCAAGTGGTTGTTGCTGGCGAAGTGAAGTCGGAGGCTTATGTGGACATTCCCTCCATTGCTCGTCGCACCATCGCTCGCATCGGTTACACGGAGGATGCCTATCAGTTTGCTGCCAAAAGCTGTGGCGTGTTCAATGCCATTCATGAACAAAGTCCTGACATCAATCGTGGTGTGGAGCGCACCGACCCCATGGCGCAGGGCGCAGGCGACCAAGGCATGATGTTCGGCTATGCCAACAACGAAACGTCCAACTATATGCCCCTGCCTCTCTCTCTGGCACATGAACTCATGGAAGTGCTGGCCGAAATTCGTCGTGAAGGCAAGGTGATGACTTATCTCCGCCCCGACTCTAAGAGCCAAGTGACCATAGAATATGACGATGACGACCGCGCCGTACGCATCGACACCATCGTGATTTCGACCCAACATGACGACTTTATTACCGCAGAAGAAGCCGGCTCTCAAGAGAAAGCCGACGAACAGATGTTGGCACAAATTCGTCGTGATGTGGAGGAAATCCTTATCCCCCGTGTCTTGGCCGAGCGTGTGGTGACGCCTGAAGTGAAGGCCTTGTTCCAAAAAGGTGGCATCAAATACTTTGTCAATCCCACAGGCAAGTTCGTCATTGGTGGCCCTGCTGGCGACACTGGATTGACAGGACGTAAAATCATTGTCGACACCTATGGCGGTAAAGGCGCGCATGGCGGTGGTGCTTTCTCAGGCAAAGACCCTTCGAAAGTGGACCGCTCGGCCGCTTATGCTGCCCGTCACATCGCTAAGAACATGGTAGCCGCAGGCGTAGCCGATGAGATGCTCGTGCAGTTGAGCTATGCCATTGGTGTGGCAGAGCCCATCAGCGTGTATGTGAACACTTATGGTAAGAGCCATGTCGCCCTGAGCGATGGTGAAATAGCACAACGCGTAGCCGAGATATTCGACCTCCGTCCTCGCGCTATTGAAGACCGTTTGAAGCTCCGCCAACCCATTTATGAAGAGACTGCAAGTTATGGACATATGGGGCGCGAACCTCGCACCGTGACCAAGCATTTCGGCTCGTTTGCAGGTCGTGAGGTGTTGATGGAAGTGGAACTCTTCACTTGGGAAAAGCTCGACTATGTCGACACTATCAAGGCAGCGTTCGGTCTCTAATCCTTACAGATGAACATTACCACCTATTCTGCCTCAAGCGGACAAGTGCCAGCAGTTTATTTGGATGCTGCCAAACGTCTTGGGCAACTCATTGCTCAAGACGGGCATACGCTCATCAACGGAGCTGGGCGCATCGGGCTCATGGGCGCACTCATTGATGCTGTCATGGCTGAAGGAGGGCGCACCGTGGGCGTGATACCCAAATTCATGATTGTCCATGGCTGGCAACACGAGGGGATGACAGAACTCATCGTGACAAAGGATATGCACGAGCGCAAAGAGCGTATGGCAGCCTTGGGCGATGCCTGCATCACCCTCCCCGGAGGCATTGGCACGCTCGAAGAACTCCTTGAAGTGATCACATGGAAGCAACTCGGATTGTATGACAAGCCCATCGTTGTCCTCAACATAAATGGCTATTTCGATGCCCTGCTTTCGCAACTTGAAACAGCTATAGACGAACATTTCATGCGTCCCATGCACCGTGCGCTTTGGAGTGTGGCCAAGACGCCAGAAGAAGCCCTTGAACAAGCAAAGACCACCCCGCGCTGGGACACTTCGCTCTCCAAATACGCCGCCATCGACCAAACGAAACACGGCTAAAGGTAGTTCGTATGATGCAACAAGACAGTCTTTACACCGCCTACCCTTTCACCACTGACGAAGCCTCGCCAGCGGTGAAGTCGTTTGTGGCACGGCCGAGAGAAAAGACCGTGAGTAGCGTGTTGGCTCGCCTGCCACGCAACGCCACGGAATGGCAAAAAGACTCTGCGGTGCAGGCCAACTTTCCAAAAACTAAGATGACATGGCCTCCGGGGGCAAAGACCGATTTGCCACTTGGCGACAAAGGGAAAGTCGATTTTCGGGTGCATCATAAACTGGAGCTTCACCGCTCCGAAATTTTGCCCAAACTCCCCTTTGCAATCCCCGAAGTGCCTTTCCGTCCTTTGGGAATGGCAGGCGACCCTGTACCCTACCGCTTCCAGAACGACGACTTTGTGACCACCGCCATCCTCTTGAGCTTCTTTCTCGTGGTGTGGACAATTGTGCGCTCTCGCCGTTTCCTCTCGCAGGCCATTAAAGACTTCTTCTACGAAGCCCGCGAACGCGACAATCTCTTTGCCTCTCGCACCGAATCGGAACTGCGAGGTGAAGTCTTTCTCGTCTTTCAAACTTGCTTTCTGCACGCCATCCTTTTCTTCGGCTATACACAGATAGCAATGCCCGATGTCTTCGTGCAAGTCTCTCCCTATAAGATATTAGGAACCGTGCTCGGAGTCTGTGGACTCTACTACCTCTTCAAGATAATTCTCTATCGGTGGGTCAATAGCGTGTTCTTTGCTCCTTGGCAAGTCAGACGTTGGAACGAAACATACCTGCTTGGCATCTTGGCCATCGGCACCACCTTTTTCCCCATCAGTCTGCTCTTTGTTTACTTCGATGTCCCTGCCGAGCAACTCATCTTGCCCACCTTGATTGTCTTGCTAATCGTTAAATTATGCCTGCTTTATAAGAGCTACCGCATATTCTTCAGCAATCGTTGGGGATTTCTCCATATAATTTTGTACTTTTGCACCTTGGAAATTCTTCCACTCTTCCTCTTGTGGGTCAGCTTGGTGGCTCTCTGCAATCAACTCACCACACTCGACTAAGAACATACCTCGATGATAAAGAAAATCCTCGTATCGCAGCCACAGCCTGCTTCAGACAAGTCGCCATACTTCGATATAGCCAAGAAGCACAGCGTAGATATTACATTCCGTCCCTTTTTCAAAGTAGAGCGTCTCAGTGCTCGTGAATTTCGTGACCAACGCATCACCATCCTTGACCACTCGGCCATTGTTTTTACATCCCGACAGGCCATCGAACACTTCTTTTCCATGTGTAAAGAC